>JAUIEH010000055.1 GCA_030428405.1 Alphaproteobacteria bacterium | reverse complement strand
CGCCGTCTGATCGACGAGCAGACCCCGAGCAAAATCGTTGTCAGGCATTCGCGCGACCAGAACGTCGTGCGGCCATTGATCGACGACTTCGCCTGTGCGTTTGTCCAACACAGTATAGATGAAGCCGAACTTCCGATCGCCGCGCTCTACGCGCAGTTCGAGGTTCTTGCGGGTCGCGCCGTCCATCATGCGATCGAGCAACGCATCTCGGTTCTTTTGGACGCGGTCATTGTCGGGAATAGGAAGATTGTCGCCGGAACGATCTGCATTCGGCGTTGCAACCTCAGCGCCTGGCGCGCGCGTGTTGCTGATCTCAGTTCGTTTTGGCGTAGTCGATACGCTAAATTCTGCGATCATGGCTCTCGGTCGCTAGTTGACCAATTTCTCCTGGTTAAAGAACAAGAAAACCCGGGCGAGGACGCGAGGCGCCCTCGCCCGGAGCTAGTTTTAACGGAACAAGGACAAGACCGTGTTCGGCGCCGAATTGGCGATCGACAGAGCCTGAACGCCCAGCTGCTGCTGAACCTGCAGCGACTGGAGGCGGGCGCTTTCTTTCGCGAGGTCGGCGTCAACCAGGTTGCCGATGCCCTTTTCGAGTTCATCGGACAGCTTGGACACGAAGGACTTGTGGACTTCGAGCGACTTGGAGCCCGTGCCCAAACGCGAGAGTGAAGCGTTCAGGTTGTTGAGCGAGGTCTCGATCGCGGTCAGCACCGAACCGGCCTTCGTCACCGTGTCGATGACTTCGCCGGCGGTCAGCGTGACGACCGAGCCGGTCGCGCCAAGCGCCATGACTTCCGCGCCGATCGTGATGGTGTTGGAGCCATCAGCGTTGGCGATCGCAGTCACATCCGTGGCGCCGCCCTTGATCAGGTTCGCGCCATTGAACTCCGCGTTCGACACGATGGTGCCGATTTGGTCACGGAGGGCTTTGAAGTCCTCGTTGAGCGCGGTGCGCGACGCGGTGTCGAGCGAAGCGTCCTTGGCGGCGACGGCTTTTGCCTTCATTTCCACCAAGAGATCAGAAACGGCCTGGCCGGCGGCGAGCGCCGTGTCAGTCGTCGAGATCGCGCGGTCGAGGGAGTTTTTGACGGCGCCGAAGGCAGAAACGTCCGAACGCATGTTCTGGGCGATGGCGAAGATGCCGCCGTCGTCCTTAGCGCTCGCAACGCGCAGGCCGGTGTTGATCCGGTTCTGCACGCCCTGCAGTTCGGTGTTCGTCGCATTGAGGTTTTGCAGCGCGACAAGCGCGCCATAGTTCGTGTTGACACTAAGCATTTCTTGCTCCCGTGCGTTTTGCAGCGATATCCCGGCGTTTGCGCCAGGCGGGCCTTTGACCCGGTTTGGAAGGAGCAAGAGACGCGCCGCTCGGCGCGCGAGGCGTCGCAACACCCAAGTAGCTGGACGCGCGTCGGCCGGTGGTTATTTATCTGTAAACAGAATTTGAACTCGGCAGAAATTGCCGCAATTCGGACGGCAGAAATTGCCGGGGCGGCGAATATTGCCGACCGGGTCCGTCATTCGGGCCGCCGAGGGGCGGTTCGCCCGCGCCAAAAGAGGCGCGGGCGAACCGCGACCGCCAAACCGGCCGTCCACGGTCCCGGACTAGCCGAATAGGCTGAGGATGATCTGCGGGGATTGATTGGCGATGGCCAGAGCCTGCGTGCCCAGCTGCTGCTGCACCTGCAGGGACTGCAGCTTGGCGCTCTCTTTGGCCAAGTCTGCATCGACCAGATTGCCTATGCCCTTCTCCGTCTCATCCGTCAGTCTCGTGACGAAGTCGCTGTGGATTTCAAGCGACTTCGCTCCGGTGCCCAAACGCGACAGAGCCGAGTTCAGGTTATTGAGCGAGGTCTCGATCGTCGTCAGCACGGAGCCCGCCTTCGTCACCGTGTCGATGACTTCACCAGCGGTCAGCGTGATGACCGAACCCGTTGCGCCAAGCGCCATCACCTCTGCGGCGATGGTGATGGTGTTGGTCGCATCGGCGTTCGCGATCGCCGTGATGTCGGTTGCTCCGCCTTCGATCAGATTTGCGCCATTGAACTCGGCGTTGCTCACTATGGTGCCGATCTGATCGCGAAGCGCCTTGAAATCCTCATTCAGCGCGGTGCGCGACGCGGTATCGAGCGATGCGTCCTTGGCGGCCACGGCTTTCGCCTTCATCTCCACCAAAAGATCAGACACCGCTTGCCCCGCGGCGAGCGCCGTATCCGTCGTTGAGATCGCACGCGCCAGCGAGTTTTGGACGGCTCCAAAAGCAGAGACGTCTGCGCGCATGTTTTGAGCAATGGCGTAGATGCCGCCATCGTCCTTCGCGCTCGCTACTTTCAGGCCCGTGTTGATCCTATTTTGCACCATCGCCAATTTAGCGTTGGTGGCGGTCAAATTGCGGAGCGCAACCATTGCGCCCGCATTGGTGTTGACGCTCAGCGCCATAGTGGTCTCTCCATTCTGGATTGAGTGCAGGCGGCTTTGCGCCCGGGAGCTTTGTCCAGGCCTGACCTAGCAATCGCCATGCCTAAGCGCGTGTGAAAAACCGCCCACAACCGTCTGTTTTTATTGCACTTTATTCATGCGCCCTGCGCGGTCGGCATATGACTCCGCCGCGCGTGACGGAATTGCCGAGCAAAATTCCGTTCGCCGGAAAAATGTGCCGCGCTCCGACACGCGATATAGTCGCGCAAGCTGCGATTCGACGCTTCCGTGAGTTTGCGCCTGCATGGCTCGAAACCATCCAAGACTAATCGTCGGCTGGCGCGAATGGGTCAGCTTCCCCGCGCTTGGCGGCGCGAAGATCAAAGCAAAAGTGGACACCGGCGCGCGGTCATCCGCATTGCACGCCTCCAATCGTCGTTTGACGGAAGAAAACGGCGAGCGCATCGTGTCGTTCGAAATCCTGCAGAAGCGTGACGGCGCCAAGATGCTGTTGACCTGCAAAGCGCCGTTGCGCGACATCCGCAATGTGCGCAGCTCGAACGGACAGATCGAGAAGCGCTTCTTCATCGTTACGCCCATCGAGATCGGCGGAGTCGTCTGGCCGGTCGAGCTGTCGCTGACCAATCGCGACGCCATGGGCTTCCCGGCGCTGATTGGTCGCCAGGCGCTGGCGCGCCATGTGTTGATTGATCCCAACGCCTCATTCGTTCAGGGCGACGCAACTGAAACCGGAGTCCGGCCATGAAAATCGCCCTACTGTGTCGCAACGCGGACTTGTATTCGCATAAGCGGATCGTCGAGGCGGGCAAGGAGCGCGGCCACGACATCCAGATCGTCAATCACCTGCGCTGCTACATCAACATCACGGCGCATCGGCCGGAAATCTATTACGGCGGCGAAAAGCTCGAAGGCTTCGACGCGATCATTCCGCGCATCGGCGCCTCGGTGACGTTTTTCGGCACCGCCGTTTTACGCCAGTTCGAGATGATGGGCGTTTGGCCGCTCAATGAATCCGTGGCGATCACGCGCTCGCGCGACAAGCTGCGCTCACTGCAATTGCTGGCGCGACGCGGCGTCGGCCTGCCGGTCACGGTTTTCGCCCACCGCACTAGCGATCCCGAGACGCTCGTCGAAATGGCGGGCGGCGCCCCCGTCGTCATCAAGCTTTTGGAGGGCACGCAAGGCATCGGCGTGGTGCTGGGCGAAACGCCGAAATCGGCTGAATCGATCATTCAGGCCTTCGGCGGCGTGAAGACCAACATCCTCGTGCAGGAATTCGTCAAGGAAGCCGGCGGTGAAGACATTCGCTGCCTGGTCGTCGGCGACAAAGTCGTCGCGTCCATGCTGCGCAAGGGCCGCGAAGGCGATTTCCGCTCCAACCTGCATCGCGGCGGCTCGGCGAGTTCGGTCAAGATCACGCCGGCCGAACGCGCCACGGCGGTGCAGGCTGCGAAAGTCATGGGACTGAATGTCTGCGGCGTGGATCTCTTGCGCTCCAATCACGGTCCGGTCGTGATGGAGGTCAATTCCTCGCCCGGACTGGAAGGCGTGGAGAAAGCGACGGGCAAGGACGTCGCTGGCAACATCATCGAGTTCGTCGAAAAATTCGCTACGCCTGGAAAGACCCGGACCAAAGGCAAAGGCTGAGGCGAAGTCTCAGGATCTGGCCGAAACAGCTTCGTTGCGGCGTGGGACTATTCAGCCCGTGGCCGCAACCGGACCAGCCGCCATGGCTGCGTTTTGCGCACGCTGCTCAAGCCCCGCCATGATCGAACGGTTGATGTCGATCAACGGTTCGACTTCGGCGCCTTCGCGAATGATTTGGCTCGAGTGCTTGGACACGAAAATAGACAGCGAGATGATGCCGGCGCGGAGCTGGTCAGGCAGGTTGTTTTCCGCGCTCGCGCAATCACTGGCGAACGCGCTCCACACGCGGCGATTCCAATCGACCGCATCGGCGATCCGATTGATCTCGCTGCGCGATGCGCCTTTGATGTCAAGCAATGCGCGGGTGACTTGGGCTAGAAGCCGGTATTCCGTTTCACGCGGGGCTTCACAACGCTGGGACGCTTGTTGATACGCTTGTACCGACATCCGCCAGTCTCTCCTGCTCGTAGTCCATCACTTTCCGGCACCGATTGAGTGCTTTGTAGAAGTCCCCGAGCATGACATCGCGGCTGATGGCGACGCATTCTTCCAGGACGGCCGGATTCTTTATCGCGCCCATGAATTCGGACATGCGCAGGATAAATTCGTCATAATACGGCGAGCTTTCTTCCTGATCGAGATACATCATCATGATCGGGAAGTAGACACGACGCGCCGGGCTCGTGGCTTCTTCGGCCTGCATAATGTCTTTTTCGCGCAGTACAGCCGCACGATTTTGCAGGACCAAGGTCGCCCGACGATCACCGTTCTGAACGACTGCGCCGTTGAGAACGAACTTCTCATTCGGCTTGAGCGACAATTTAAGAGGCATCGGCGTTCTTCTCCGGTGTTTGCGCCGTTCGCTTCCTGATCTGCAAGGCGCATCGTGGCGGTTCCGAGTGAAGGAACGCTAAAGCAGCTTGGTTAACGAAGGGTCGAAAATCGAAGGAATACTGAATTGATTCACGGCTAACCGGCTCTTAATTCTCCGCGTGCAGGCTCTCCTTTGAATCGCGCGATGGGGAGAGCCGTGCATATGACTGCGCTGATTGATATCGACGCCCTGACGGAAAACCCTGCCGCCCCGGCCGCCGAGCCCGATGGCGCTGTCTCCATCGAGGCCAAACCCGACCTCAAACGCGCGCGGTCGCTCAACCTTCAGGATACAGACGCCGCCGACAGGCTGCGCAAACTCGTTCCGATGCTGCGCGAGGCGCATAAGCTGTTGTCGGACCAACAGGTTCCTAAGGCTGCGCGCAAGACGCTCGAAGCGCTCGATGTCGATCCCGACAGCGCCATCGCCAATCACATGATGGGCCTGTGCCTGGACAAGCTCGGCCACATCTCGCGCGCGCTCGATTTTTATGAGCGCGCCTGGCGGCTCGATCCGATGGACGCCGCCCTGCACCACAATCTCGGCATGGCCGCCTGGAAGCTCGACATGCTGGATGCAGCCGAGCGTTTCTACCGCATCGCGCTCGAAATCAATCCAGGCGACGTTGACGTCACCATCAATCTCGCTGGCGTGATGCGCGACAATGGCCGCTTCGCTGACGCCATCGAAATCCTCCGCGCCACGATCTACGCCAATCAGGAAAACGCTTCGCTCTGGAACTCGCTGGGCACGGTGTTGCTTGAACAAGGCGCTGCCGATCAGGCTCTGACATTTTACGACGAAGCGCTGCGCCTCAATCCGAAATTCGGCCGCGCCTGGCACAACACCGCTTATGCCCGCGTCAATCTCGGCAAGCCCGACTGGGCGATGGAAGCCTATGACAACGCGCTCGAATTTGCGGCCTGCCGCTCGGACTCGGTCAACATGCATTATGGCCGCGCACTTACGCTTCTCGCGCTCGGCCGCCTCGAAGAGGCCTGGAAGGAATATGACATTCGTCTGGACGCCGATTATGGCGGCGCCACGTTGTTCATCAGTCCAAAGCCAATGTGGTTTGGCGACGGCGACGTCGCGGGCAAGCGCGTCCTTCTGATCGGCGAGCAGGGCCTCGGCGATGAAGTCTTGTTTGCGAGCTGCTTCCAGGAATTCATTGACGAACTCGGCCCCGACGGTCATCTGACCATCGCGTGTGAGCACAGGCTGCGGCCACTGTTTGAGCGCTCATTCCCCGCTGCGCGCATCATCGAACACCGCACCGTTTCCCATGAGAGCCGCGATGTGCGCGGCGTGCCGGAGATCACGGACTGGGACGAGTTCGATCTCTGGGCGCCGATCGCCTCGATCGTGAAGCGCTACCGCAGCAGCGTCGAAGAATTTCCGTACCGTGAGAGCTTTCTGACGGCGGACGAAAGCCGCCTCGCCGAGATGCGCGCCGCCCTCGCCGCCCTCCCCGCCGGGCCGAAAATCGGTCTGTGCTGGAAATCTAAGTTGATGAACGTCAAGCGGTCGAAATATTTCTCCGCCTTCGAACAATGGAAGCCGATCCTGCAGACGCCGGGCGCTGTGTTCGTCTCCATGCAATATGGCGACACGTCTGAGGAAATCGCCTTCGCGCGCGACGAGCTCGGCGTCGAGATTCACACGATCCCCGATCTCGATCTGATGAAGGACCTCGAAGGCGTCGCAGCCGCCGGCGCTGCGCTCGACCTCGTCATCGGTCCCGCCAACGCCTCGACCAATCTCGCCGCGAGCGTGGGCGGCGTCATCTGGCAGATCGGCCAGAAGACGCACTGGCCGTTCCACAACACGGACCGCCTGCCCTGGTATCCGACCGCACGCGCATTCATCGCGGAGCGGATCGGCGAATGGGACGGCGCGCTCGCAAAAACCGCAAATGCGCTGAAAGAGTTCGTCGCTGCGCGCACCAACGCGCGCTAGCGTCCTCCAACCCTGCCGCCGCCTTGTCGCCTGGAGGCTTTGCCGCTAGGCCTAAAGGTTCGTCAGTGGTCGGGGTCGTCTAGAGATGAAGTTTGAAGGCACGCGCAACTATGTTGCGACGGAGGATTTGCGCGTCGCGGTCAACGCCGCGATCACGCTTGAGCGTCCGCTCCTGGTCAAAGGCGAACCCGGCACCGGCAAGACCGTGCTTGCGCGCGAAGTCGCCGGCGCGCTCGGTGCGCCGATCATCGAATGGCACGTCAAATCCACCACCAAGGCGCAACAGGGCCTTTATGAATATGACGCCGTGGCGCGTCTGCGCGACAGCCAGCTCGGCGATCCGCGCGTTGAGGATGTGGCCAACTACATCAAGCCTGGCAAATTATGGGAAAGCTTCATCAGCGATGAGCGACCGGTTCTGCTGATCGATGAGATCGACAAGGCCGATATCGAGTTTCCCAACGACCTTCTGCAGGAACTCGACCGCATGGAGTTCCATGTCTACGAGACCGGCGAAATGGTCAGCGCCGCGCGCCGGCCGATCGTGGTCATCACCTCGAACAATGAAAAAGAGCTGCCCGACGCGTTTTTGCGCCGGTGCTTCTTCCACTACATCGCCTTTCCCGACGAAGACACGATGCGCGCAATCGTCGACGTGCATTTTCCGGGCATCAAGCAACGCCTGCTCGGCGAGGCGATGAAGATTTTCTACGAGGTGCGCGCTACGCCCGGCCTGAAGAAAAAACCGTCGACATCCGAGCTGCTCGACTGGCTGAAATTGCTTTTGGCGGAAGACATCGACGCCGATACGCTGCGCGAGCGCGACCCCACCAAAGCAATACCGCCACTGGCAGGCGCCCTTGTGAAAAACGAACAAGACGTGCAGTTGCTGGAGCGGCTCGCATTCATCGCGCGCCGGGAAAATCGCAACTGAAGCTTTGGCCTTGAAATCGCCTTCAGGCTTTGTCAAACGGCCTCGCCGCGCCGCAAACATCGTACTGGTCGCGCGGGACCTCGCTAACGGAGCAGAATGACCGTGATCCGACACGCAATCGCAGTCGGCGCTTTGGCGCTCGCCGCTCTCGCCGCCCCGGCATACGCCCAGGACGAAGAAGAAGACGCCAACCGCGCCTGGCGCTACACCGAAGAAGGCGCGGCCGAACACGATCCGTCCGGCTCGCAATGTCCCGCAGCATTGGCTGACTTCGTGCTCGACGAAGTGCTCAGCTTCGATCGCGGCGAGGAACATCTCGGCATTGGCTGCATCTATGTCTTCGAGGAAGGCGGCCAGATCACCATCTCGATCCTGCGCTCAGACGTCGAAGAATTGATGGGCCCCGGCGGTCCGCGCGACCGCTGGAATGCGCTTGTGCTGCGCATCTTCCAGCAGCACCGCAATGCGCTGCCCGCCCCGCTCGGCGATTTGGGTCCCGACGAGTCCGTCGGCATGCGGGCCGCCATGGCCGAGATCGGCATGACTGGCCAAGGCCCGATCAAGACCGCGATCTGGGCGGGCGAGGCCGAAGGATGGTTCATCTACGGCAACATGACCTTCGTGGATAATGACGAAGGCCGCGTCGTCGCCGGCGCCGCGCGTGACGCCATCATCTCCATTCTCGGCCAAGTCGACGGCTGACAAGCGCTTGAATTAGAGGCGGTCGCGACCCGGCCGCCTCTCTTTCCAATTTGTAATTCAATTTTTTTGAATTTTTTGAATATCGTCCGGTGATGACGACGCCCGACAACGACGCCGAGGACTATTGGATCCTCGACCGCGCGCAGATCCTCTGTCTCGCGTCGGCTCGGCGCATGGAGATTTTGGACCTGGCCGCAGCCTTCGGCCCGATCTCGATCGTCCAGCTCTCAGAAGCGCTCGCCGCCAAACCGACTGCGCTCTATCACCATGTCGAAAAGCTGGAAGCCTGCGGGCTCCTCATCGCCGATGAGCGCGACGGCGCGGCCGTCTATTCAACACCAGCCCGGCGCATGCGCCTCCTGCGCGCGCTGGCGCGTGCGGAGAACGAAGAGCTGATGGGCGCCGTGGTCGGCGCGCTCGCACGTCAGGCGGCACGCGATTTCGAAAACGCACAGGCGCGCGGTGACGCCGTTGCGGAAGGAAGCGGGCGCGATCTCGGCTTCTTCCGCCTGGCGGCCGCGCCGGATGCTGAGGCGCTCGCCGAGCTGAACGCGCTCTTCGACCAGATCTCCGAACTGTTCTGGCGCTCCGCGCGCGGCGGCGGCCGGCGCGTCGCCCTGACATGGTTTCTCACCCCGCTCGAGCCCGCAGAAGCCGGCGCGGCCGACGACGATGACGAGAACGAAAAGGATGACCGCTGATGAGCCTCACATCCATTCTGACTGCGACGGCGACCGCCGGAGCGCTCGCCGCGCCCAGACCGCTCGGCGACACGCAGAGCGTCAATCTCGGCGCGCGCGTGTTCTTCGAAACCGGCCTGCAATACGCCGATAGCGACGTCTTCCCGAACTTCACAGAAGCCAGCCGTTTCCGAGCTCTGCGCGACGCCATGCGCGCTCCCCCTGCTCCGTAAACGGCCGGTTGGCGCGCATGGTCTCGCCATGCGTGTCGCTCGGCGCGCGCGGCCGTTCACCTTCAGCTCTTACTTCGCTCGCTTGCTGGAGGCGGAACGCGCCGCGCGCGTCGGGGCTCACCCGCAGCACGCTCCGCCATCGGAGCTTTCATTTGCAACCTCGCTCTGACGCGGCCGCGTGACCGGCGGCGGCGCATCGGCGACCTCTGGAGCGTGGTCGGCGCCGAAACTGTCTTCGAGATTGCGGCTGTGAAACGCCTCCCAGGCCGTGCCCGCCGGATCGCGCGTCCAGGTCTTGTCCGAGCGCGCATAACAACAATGCGCATCTTCCTGACGCGCAATCGCTTCATCAGCAGCCGACAGGCGTTGGGTCAGTTCGACAAGCTCATCAGCGTCATCCACGTCGAGGCCGAGATGGTCGACGCCCTCCGCCGCGCCCAAAGAGATGGCGAGATTGACCGGCGGATCGGCGAGCCGCCATTTGGCGTAGTCGTCCTTGCGCACGCTGGGCGCTGCGCCGAACAGCGCGGTGTAGAACGACGTCGCGCGCTCAATGTCGGCGACGCCAATGTGAACATGCAGACGCTTCATGGGTTCAGCTCCTCTCACGCTGCGCCGTCGGCGCGCTCGCGCACCTGCAGGCCGACGCAGCAATCCTCCGACAAGAACGACAACAAGGCGCGCATGCGCGCATAATCCGCCCGATAGACGCGCTCGCGGCCGCGTTTCTCCGCCCAGACCAGTCCCGCCGCCTCAAGTTGCTTGAGATGAAAGGACATGATCGGACGCGACACGCCGACCGCCTCGGCGACATCACCGGCAGGCGCGCCGTCCTCTCCCGCCCGCACCAAAGCGCGAAAAGC
>JAUIEH010000554.1 GCA_030428405.1 Alphaproteobacteria bacterium | reverse complement strand
ATGCTCTTGCGCATGTATGTGCGCTGGGCGCAGTCGCGCGGCTTCAAGGTCGAATATATCGAAGAACATGCCGGCGAAGAGGCGGGCGTCAAGTCAGCGACAGTGCTGGTCAAGGGCGAGAGCGCCTATGGCTGGCTCAAAACCGAATCCGGCGTGCACAGACTTGTGCGGATATCGCCGTTCGACTCCAGCGCGCGCCGTCACACCAGCTTCGCTTCGGTCTGGGTCTATCCCCAGATTGACGATACGATCGAAATCGAAATCGAAGAGAAAGACGTTCGTGTAGACACATATCGCGCCAGCGGCGCGGGCGGTCAGCATATCAATAAGACCGACTCCGCCGTGCGTCTGACGCATGAGCCGTCCGGCATCGTGGTTGCGTGTCAGAACGAGCGCTCACAGCATAAAAACCGCGCTCAGGCTTGGGACATGTTGCGTGCACGGCTTTACGAACTGGAGCTGCAAAAGCGCGAAGAGGCCAATCAAGCCGCTCAGGACGCCAAGAGCGAAATCGGCTGGGGCCACCAGATCCGCTCTTACGTCCTGCAGCCATATCAGATGGTCAAAGATTTGCGCACGGAAGTTGAGACGTCGAACACCTCAGCCGTGCTGGACGGCGATCTCGACGCCTTCATGGCGGCCGCACTCGCAGCGCGCGTAACGGCGGGCGATGAGGGCGCTGAGGCGGGCTAGAGGAAAAGCGCGGCTGATCCAGCCGCGCTTTTTTTTATTGTCGGAGCCAGAGCTGAACCGCGCTCAGCCCGTCCAGTTTGGCGGACGGCGATCCGCCCATGGCATGGCTTCCTCAAGCGCATAAGCGAGTTCAAGCAGCGTGCGCTCGGCGCCGATTGCACCGGAGAACTGCGTGCCGATCGGCAGACCGGATGACGACATGGTCAGCGGCAAGGACATCGCGGCTGCGCCTGAGACGTTCTGGAAGCCGGTGAACGCGGCATAACGCGTGACGCGCGTGAGATGCTCCTCAAACGGCAAATCCGTCGCCAGATAGCCGATTTCCGGCGCAGGCGTCGAAAGCACGGGCGAGATTACGACGTCATAGCGCTCCAGCAAGGCCGCATATTCGGTCTGGAAGCTGACCAGACGGCCGACGGCGGCGTCGATCTGATCGGCGCGGGCGCGGAAATAGGTCGCGAGCGCGAGCGTCAGCGGCTCGAACAGGTCTGCGCTGCGCTCGACGCCTGTCTGAGCCTCAAAATTCGCCAGCACGCTCTCGGCGCCCGCCGCCCAATAGAGCAGGAAAGCGTCCGCAATAATCGGATCGGCGAAGGGATTGGCGATCTCCTCGACGCCGTGGCCCAGCGCCTCACACGCACTCGCCGCGACGTGCACGCCGCCAGCGACTTCGGCGTCGACCTCGGCGATTTCGCCCGCGTCGGTGAAAAACGCCATGCGCAACGGCCTATCCGAAGGCGCCGACACCAGGCCGACCGGGGCGAGCGCTGCATCAGCGCCGGAGTTTTCACATGCGGCGAGGAACACGGCCGTGTCGCGCACGGTGCGCGTTTCAACGCCGTCCACGGAGAGATTGACAGGCACATCGGCGGGCGCGGGATCGCCGATGAGCCGGCCGCGCGAGGGCTTAAGACCAACCAGGCCGCAGCATGACGCCGGAATGCGGATCGAGCCGCCGCCGTCGCTAGCGTGCGCCATCGGCACGACGCCCGCCGCGACAAGCGCTGCAGCGCCGCCTGAGGAGCCGCCGGTCGAGTGATCAAGATTCCAGGGATTGCGCGTCGGTCCGTCGACCAATGGCTCGGTCGTGGCGGTCAGGCCGAATTCCGGCGTTGCGCTCTTGCCCAGGCTGATGACGCCGGCATTCGTGTAGGCTTGGGCGAAGGCGCTCGTGCGTGCGGCGATGTTCTGGGAG
>JAUIEH010000553.1 GCA_030428405.1 Alphaproteobacteria bacterium | reverse complement strand
GTTCGTGCGGCGTCTCGTCAAAAGCGTGGGTGACCCCTGACCAGAGCGTCACGTCGATATCGGCGCCGGATGCGCGCGCGCGCTCGGCGGCGCGCTGCGAGACTTTTTCATCCGCCAGCGTATCGTTTTCGACAAGCAGCATGCGCGCCGGAATATCGGTGCGCGTCCAGCCTTGCTTTCGCGTCAGGGCCGGAAAGCCGCAAAAGGGATAATAGAGCAGTGCGCCGCACACGCCTGCGAGCGGATCGGCGGGCGCGTCGCTGACCCCGAGCGGACGGCGCCTCGAATGGTCAAGCGCGAACAAATCCATGATCGCCCAGGCCCCGTGGCTCCAGCCGACCAGAGCGATGCGCTCAGAATCGATGTCCGGCCGTCCGCGCAATATCTCGAGCGCTGCGATGATGTCGCCCGCGCGCTCGGCGCCGAGCAGTTCGCGTCCCTTGCACACCGTATTGAGCGCGCGCTCATAGGTGATGCCGCGCGGGCTCAGACTGTCGAGCACGCAGGCGGCGACGCCGCGCGCGAGCGCTGCCTCCGCGTAGTCCTTTTGCGGGCTGTCTTTAACGCCGCCGCAGCCGTGCAGAAGCAACACCGCCGGAAACGGCCCTTCACCGTCAGGCAGCCGCACGTCGAGATGCGGGCGCAAGCGCTCGGCATGCTCGGAGATTGGCCGCTTTTTCAGCCACCAGCCTCGAAAATGACCAATAGCGTAGAGCGCTGCTGCGCCCGACAAGGCGATGAACGCGGCGATGACGAGACGCAGGATCAACATGGTGCGCGGATGCTACGTCGCTTTCCCAACGAGCGTAAGCGTCGGCGCGCTTTCGGGCTGTGCTGTGTCAAAATGGGGCGCTGATCGGCGCGCGTCGCGCCGCGCGCAATTTCACCGGCCCGACGGCGCCATCCGGTTTGCAGTCTTTGCGCGGTTCGCCGCATGTCAGCGCACCGCCATTTCGTGGCACGTCGTTCGCACGGGCTCACGACGCCCCCGGTCATGCGACGAACCGACGTCGCGCGACAGCTATCGGGCCTTGTTCCACGACGGTCTCTTTCGCTAAGAGAGGGCTCGGGCGCGGGACGGGCGTTTGCCCGTGTAGGGGGGCGACAGAGGCTGGAGACGCGCCGATGCGCCGCGACGACGACGATTACCGCGACGACCCTCGCGACCGAAACGGCGCGCGCGGACGCTCATCTCACAACTCTCCTGGCTGGGGCGATGAAGAGCTCGACGCCTATGGCTTTCGAAAGCCGCGACGTGCGTCATCGAATGGCGCCGCGCCACAGCGCACGCGCGACCCGCTGAATCCGCCGCCGCGCGAAGATGCGCGCGCCTCCGAACCGCGCCGTACGATTTGGGAAGAGGGCGACCCGCGCAACGACGATCGCCGTCAGGCGGAGCGCGAGGCCTATCGTTCCGAGCCGCCGCGTCGCGAAGCGCGCGAATCCTATGACCGTCGCGAAGTGCGCGAAAGCTACGACCGCCGCGACGATTATCGCGACCGCCATACGCAGCCCGACGCTTATCGCGCATCGTCAGCAGATGACGCTCTCGATGAGAGCGATATCGAAGCTGAATTCTCGCGACTAGAACGCCGCGCCAGCCGCATTGATGCTGAACCCGCCGCCGGTCTTATCGTGCATCCGGCTGCGCCTGCAGCCGAGCCCGTGCGCGAGCGTCCGGCGAAGCGTCGCAAAGGCGGTTTATTCGGCGCCATCGTGCGCGCGCTCTTGCTTGGCGCTCTAGGTTTCTCACTCATCCTTACAGCTGGCGGTCTGGCCAGCGCGGCCGCGTTCAGCGCGCCGGCGCCGACAGATCGCGCGGCGCAGGTCGTCTACGGCTTTCCCGCCGTATTCATGGATGCGCCCGCCGACACCGTCCGCTTTGTGG
>JAUIEH010000552.1 GCA_030428405.1 Alphaproteobacteria bacterium | reverse complement strand
GCGCGGTGCTGGCGGCGGGCACAAATCTCTTATTCGCGGATCTCGCGCTTGGCGCGTCCGCAATGGATGCGTTTTTGGGCTTCACCCAGCTCGATCACGTGTTCGGCTCGTTTGGTCTGGATCAGCGAATGGCGCGGCTGATGACGGCGATCGCGTTTGAGAACCTGGCCGTCGGCGTCGCGAGCGCGGCCATCGTGGCCTATCTCTCCGCCATCGTGAATCCGCGCTACTCGGCGGTTCAATATGCGCTTCTGGCCTCGCTCGCTTTGCTGATCGGCACGTTCGGACGCGGCGCCCTAGGCGAGATGATCGACACTGACGGCTTTGCGCCGGTGTTCATCCTTACCGCGTGGCTCGGTCTTTTCGCGGTGGTCATGTGCATCATCGAATGGGTGCGGCTGAGCATGATCGCGCGCCGCGAAGGACAAGCGAGCGCGCAAACCGCCGGGGGATAACGCCTCGCTGGCGGCTCGCGCTGTGGCCGCGAGCGCTCTAGCATCCGGCGCGATGTCGAATCGCCGCTCACCCGAAAAAGCCGCGCGCACGGCCGAGCCCACGCCGATGATGGCGCAATATCTCGCCATCAAAGAGCAGGCAGGCGATGCGCTGCTGTTCTACAGAATGGGCGATTTCTACGAGCTGTTCTTCAACGACGCTGAAGTCGCCGCCGCAGCCCTCGACATCGCGCTTACCAAGCGCGGCAAGCATGCCGGCGAAGACATCCCCATGTGCGGCGTGCCGGCGGCGACGGCGGAAAGCTATCTCGCCAAGCTGATCGAGAAGGGCTTCAGGGTTGCTGTCTGCGAACAGACCGAAGACCCCAAGGAAGCCAAAAAGCGCGGCTCTAAAGCGCCGGTCAGGCGTGAGATCGTCCGTGTCGTCACGCCGGGCACGATCACGGAAGAGGGTCTGCTGGATGCCCGCGCGCCGGCCTGGATTGCGGCGTTGTCGCCCGCTAAGCGGGGCGTCGCGGGACTTGCCTGGGCGGATGTCACGACCGGCGCTTTCGCCGTCGCCGAAATCGCCGAAGCGTCCATCGCCGAGGAAATCGCAGCATTGGCGCCGCGCGAATTGCTGCATGTCGCCTCAGAAGAAGAGCTCGACGCAGCGCTGTCACGCGCAGGCGGCGCCTCGACCTTGTGGCCCGCCGCCAAGTTTGACGAGCGCGCCGCGCGCGGCCGGCTCGAAGCCTTGTTCGATGTTTCATCCGTAGAAGGACTTGGCGATTTTTCCGGCGCGGAAGTTGCGGCCGCCGGGGCGCTCGCTGATTATCTGGAGCTGACGCAGGCGGGCGAACGCCCGCAGCTCGCAAGCCTCGCCAAACGCGCGCGCGATACGCATATGGCGATCGATCCGGCCACGCGCGCCAGCCTTGAGATTGAGCGCACGCTGACCGGCGCGCGCCGCGGTTCCTTGCTGGCGACGATCGACCGCACCGTTACGGCGCCCGGCGCGCGTGCGCTTGCGGACCGGCTGTCGCGGCCGCTTCTAAGTCCGGATGCGATTGATGAGCGGCTCGACGCGGTCGGCTGGTTCGTGGACGCAACGGACGCGCGCGCTCGTCGTGGCTCGCTGCGCGATGCGCTGAAGGGGGCGGGCGATCCTGCGCGCGCGCTCTCTCGTCTGATGCTGGGTCGCGGCGGGCCGCGCGATCTCGGCGCACTCGCCGCCGGCCTGCGCACGGCGCAGGCGGTTTGCGACATGCTCGCCAAAGCTGACGCTGAACCGCCTGCGGAGATAAGCGCCTGCCTTGGCGCGCTCGCGGTCGAGGACAAGCCTGAGATGGCCGCTTTCGCGCGGGAGGTCGAAGACACGCTCGATGAAGAACCGCCGGTCTATGCGCGCGATGGCGGGTTTGTGCGAGAGGGCGTGGATGGCGCACGCGATGAAGC
>JAUIEH010000551.1 GCA_030428405.1 Alphaproteobacteria bacterium | reverse complement strand
GCGCTCGCCCAGGTCAAGCAGGCCGGCATCAATGTCGATCTCGACGCCTTTCCTGAAGCGGAATGGGCCGCGACCGCGCGCCACGGCGCGCCAAGCCTCAAGCCCGCCTTTTTCGGCCTGAAAAAGCCTTACGTGCTGATCGCGCCGGTGGTGCGCCGCGACGGCGAGCCGCCGCACTGGCCGTCCGCACGTTTCGCTGGTCTGGCTGCGCGTCTCAACGCGCATGGCGTGGACGTCGCCGTGGTCGCCGAACCGATCGACAAAGCGGGGGCGCGCGCAACCTTGCAGGCCTGTCCGGAAGCCAAGGACCTTGCATCTCGTGCTGACTTTACCCAAATCGCTGCTCTGGCGCGGGAAGCCGCCGCCGCGATCGGCCATGCCGACACGGGCGTCGTACATCTCGCGGCCGCGGCCGGCGCGCCGACGATTTCGATCGCGTCCAGCCATGAGCGCGCGCAGCGCAACGGTCCCAAGGGGCCAGGCGTCATCACGCTTGCGACGGCCGACCCTGCGGAGCTGAGCGTTGAATACGCCGCCTCCACGCTCGCCATGTTCGCGGGCATCGGCCAGCTCAAGGCCGCAGCCGGACAATGACCGGCGTTGCCTCAACGCCGCCCATCGTTCGTAACTTCGCCGTAAATAGCGATTATAGCTTGACCAGCGCGCCTTGATGCTGATCAAGCTTCGCGCCTGCTTTGCAACCACTAAAGGAGAAGCCGCATAGCACGTAGACCACCGCCCGCCCCAGCAAAGAAGGAGGGCCCGCGCGTCAACGCTGAAATTCGCGTTCCGCGCGTTTTGCTCATCGATGAAAACGGTGAAAAGCAAGGAGAAATGCCGACTGAAGCCGCGCTAGAAGCGGCGACGGAGGCAGGTCTCGACCTTGTCGAAGTGTCGCCGAATTCAGATCCGCCTGTCTGTAAGATCTTGGACTACGGAAAATACAAATACCAAGAACAGAAAAAGAAATCCGAAGCCAAGAAAAACCAGAAGACGGTCGAGCTCAAAGAAATCAAAATGCGACCGAATATCGATGACCACGATTACGAGACCAAGTCTCGTAAAATTCGTGAGTTCTTCGAGGAAGGCGACAAGGTGAAAATCACTTTGCGCTTCAGAGGTCGTGAAATGGCGCACCAGGAACGCGGCGTTGATCTGCTGCGACGCGTGCGCGCCGATTTCGAGGAGCTTGCGAAGGTGGAGTTCGAGCCCAAGCTCGAAGGCCGCCAGATGATCATGGTCATGGCGCCGCGTTAACCGCGCAGCGCTGTCGGCGCGATCTAACGTTCGCGCCTGATGCTTGCGGCGCCGGGCCTCGCTCTTCGCGCGGGTCCGGCACCGACAATCCTTTCGCCTACAATCATCACTTCCGCCATGCGGCGCCGATTTTCGGGTCGCGCGCGCCTGCGCGACGCGCTAAGCGCGTGGTCTCGGGCGACGCATTGGAGATTGCGCGGTGAGTGAGGCGGAAGAGCGCGACTATGTCATCGGCACGGGCGATGTTGAGATCACCCGGCTCGGACTGCAGCACGGCGTCTGGCGCGAGCGCGCGCTGAGCGCCTGGCGGCGCGCGGGCGTCAAGCGCGGCCACACCGTCGTCGATCTCGGCTGCGGCCCCGGCTACGCCACACTGGACCTCGCCGAAATCGTCGGCCCCCAGGGCAAGGTCATCGCGGTCGACCGCTCGCACCGCTTTCTCGCTTATCTCGCGCGCCAGGCCGAAGCGCGCGGCTTCACCAATATCGAACTCGTCGAGGCCGATGTCGACGAGGTGAAGCTGGACGCGGGCGTCGCCGATCTGATTTGGACGCGCTGGCTCTTGATCTTCGCGCCTGACCCTGAAGCGATCATCGCGCGTCTGGCGCCGGTGCTGAAACCGGGCGGCGCCTGGG
>JAUIEH010000550.1 GCA_030428405.1 Alphaproteobacteria bacterium | reverse complement strand
TGTCGACCGGATCAAAGAGCGCCCCGCCTATCAGGCCACCCATCAGGGGTTCTGAGCGCGTGAGTTCCGGTCTGTGGAAGGTTGAAGCTGTGGGGCCGCGCGACGTGCTCGACCCCGCCGCTGAACGCTGCGGCGATATTGATCCGCCGCTCGCGCTTTCGATCTCTTTGTTCGATCACGAACCGGGATTGCGCCGGCTCGAATTATTGTTCGACGCCATGCCGGATCTGGAGCGCGTGGAAGACGCGCTCGCGCTGGACGGCGCGCGCATCGAACTCGCCGCCGCCCCGCTGGAAGATGAAGACTGGCTGCGCAAATCCTTCGACGCCTTTCCGGCCGTCGAGGCTGAACGCTTCCGGCTTTACGGCTCGCATGACCGGCCGGCCGCAGGCGGCGTGACCAATATTCTCGTGGATGCCGGCGAAGCGTTCGGCACGGGCCATCACGGCACGACGAGAGGCTGTCTCCTCGCGTTTTCGAAGCTCTTGAAGCGCGTGCGCCCGCGCGCCGTGCTCGATGTCGGCTCGGGAACGGGCGTGTTGGCCATCGCCGCTGCGAAGACGCTCAAGCGCCCGGTCATCGCAACGGATCTGGATGAGGACGCCGTGCGGGTTGCGCGCGAGAACGCAGCGCTCAATGGCGAGGCCGCGCGCATTTGCGTCATGCGCGCGGACGGTCTGCGCCATCCGCGCCTGCGCCAGCCGGCGGGCTTCGATCTGATCTTTGCGAATATTCTCGCCGGGCCGCTGATCGGGCTCGCGCCGGACCTGTTGGGCGCGCTTAAGCAGGATGGCCGGCTGATCCTGTCGGGCCTGTTGCAGCCACAGGAGCGCGCCGTCGCGGCCGCCTATCTCTCGAAGGGCGCGTGCCGCGAGGACCGGCTCATCCTCGAAGGCTGGTCGACGCTGGTCTTGCGAAAGCGCGCGAAATGAAACGGGCGGCGGGGTTTGTGGCCCCGCCGCCCGGTTTTCCTGCGCTGATGCGCGTGCGCTTAGATCGCGCGGTCGGCGCGGCGACCGTCGCGCCAGATGCGCTTTTCGTGAATGCGCGGGCGCGGACCGACGCTCGTTGCCGGCGCGCGGTAGATGATCGACGACGTCAGGCCGCGCTCGCCGAGGACGCCTTCCATTGCAGGCGCTTCGATCGGCGCATTGCGGGTCGGGTGCGAAATCATGGCCATGCGAAACTCTCCAGCTCTTTTGACCGTTAGGATTATTTTTTTGCTGAGCGGCTTGTCCCTTGGTCCGCCCTTGCGGTGAACACCCGATTGCGCAGGACAGCTATGCGCTATCGTGGACCTATGTGAAATTTTCTCTCACGATTGCGGGCCGTGTCGCGCAGGCATACGATCCGGCCCCATGCTGCAGAACTTCGAGGTCAAGGGCGGCCCGCAAATCGCGCGTCGGACCCTCCCCAAGCTCCGCGCCGCTATGAAGCGCGCGGGGCTGGATGCGCTCATCGTCCCCCATGACGATGAGTATCTGAATGAATACCTGCCGGATGCGAATGAGCGCCTGGCCTGGGCGACCGGTTTCACCGGCTCGGCGGGGGCCGCGATCATACTGCACGACGCGGCGTACTTGTTCGTGGACGGCCGATATACGACGCAGGCGCAGGTGCAAACCGATCCCGGTCTGATCACGCCGCGCGACCTCGTCGATGAAGGCCTCGCCGGCTGGATCGCCGCGCACGCCGGCAACGGCCAGAAAATCGGTTATGACCCGCGCCTGCACACGCCAGCAGCGCTCGCGCCGATCGAACTTGCGGCTGAAAAAGCCAAGGCTGTTCTGGTCGCGGTCGAGCAAAACCCGATCGATCAGGCCTGGACCGACCGGCCCGAACAGCCCAGCGCCGAGATGGCGGTCCATCCCATCTCCTTCGCCGGCAAAGCCCA
>JAUIEH010000054.1 GCA_030428405.1 Alphaproteobacteria bacterium | reverse complement strand
TCCGGCGGGGTTCGCACGTCTCCATCGGGCCGTCCCTGCGGCCCGGGCTCAAAAAGCGTCGCCCAGTGTGCGGCGCAACATCAAGGCGCAAGATGAGCGACGGCGCGTTTTCTCGCCGCCGCTCCCCAAGCTTGAACAATGGCTTAGGCGCTAGTGCACCAATTGGAAATTGCCATAGACGCCGGCGTCATACTCGCTGCCGCGCTCAGTCGCTTCGGCCTGCACAAAGGCCGGCTGCCAGCCCCAATTGCCAGCCTCGCGGCCGAGGAAATTCCGATGAGCGAGATTGTATTTCACGCCGATCCGCGTGTCGGAAAACGATACGCCGCCCTCTGGATCCCACCGGCCATCCGTACGCACATAAGGATTAATCGGCCCGAAATTCGGCCCCGCCTCGGCGCGGAAGCGCACGCCGCCATCGCCGTCCAGCAAGACATGAACCCCGCCCCAGGGCGAGGACAGCGAGAAGCCCGAATTCAGGCCCGGAATGAGGATGCCATATTCCGGCAGCGCTTCCTCGCAGGCATAGCTTTCCGCATACGGCTCGCCTGCCTGACACGCCATCTGCGCGCTCGCATTCTCCATCTCGCAGGTCACCATATTAATGCGCCCGACAATGCTGACCCCGCAAACCTGCGGACAGCGGAAATCGACCGAGCATTCGCGCGCCTCACCTGCATACGCATCGCCCGCCGGCGTGCCCGAAAGACGCGCCGCCGTCATCGAGACGGCCGGGTGATGCCGCGCCAGTCTGCGCGCTGCTTCCAGCGCGGCGGCCGCGCCTTCCGCATCACCCGACAGCGCAAGCGCGCGTGAGAGATTGGTCAGATAGAGCACTTCATCAATCTCAGCATCGCGCGCGCGCTCCAGCATCGCGATCGCCTCTTCGATCACAGCCGCGTCACCGTCGCGCTCATGCAGCGCCATCAAGTCGCGTCCGAGATTGTTGAGATAGTTGGGATTGTCCGGGTCCGACAGATGTGCGGCGCGTTCCAGCGCGATGGCGAGTTCGAGCCAGCCCGGCGGGTTGTCATAATCCTCGCTGAGCGCGAGCTCCGACAGCATCACCGCGAAATTGTTCCGCGCCGCCATGTCGGAGGGGTCCGCCATCGCCTGTTGTGCGAAGAACCACGCGGCGCGATCGAAATGGCGCGTCAGGTACAGCATCTGGCCGAAAAAGGCGCCGCCATTGGCGTCTGGATGCTCCGCCAAAAGCGCCTGGAACGCGTCGGCCTCGCCCGGCTCGAAGCCTGCGGCGATGACGTCGGCGGCCGCTTCAATCTCAGCGTCGACATCCATTTCGGCGGAGACCGGCGTCGGCGCCGGCGCGCTGTCGGGCGCGTCTGGCGTTTCGGGTTCAGCCTCAGGCGCAGGCGCAGGCGCCTCGGCGGGAATGAGCTCAGGTTCTGCTTCTGGCGCGGGTTCCGGCGCGGGCGCTTCAGCCGGTGCGAACTCCGGCGCCGGCGAAGGCGCCGCCTCGGGCGCGGGAGCTTCCGGCGCCGTCATGCCGGGCTTGGCGTCTTCGACTTCCGGCGCGGCGGGCGGCGCGTTCTCGGGCTTCTGCGCAAGGGCGTGATTCGGCGCAGCCATCAGCGCAAGCGCGAGACTTGCGCAAGCCGCATAGGCGGTCCGGCGGATAAGCGGTGACATCTGCGACGCTCCCGGGCTTTGAATTTGAACCGTCTATTCTTAGGCGGATTCGTTTTGCGCAGGCGGCGGGCGCGCGCTGCTGGTTTATTTTGCGTGCAGACGGCGAAGGATCCGTCGCGCGCGCGTGCTGAGTGTTGCCGCACTGCACGTGCGTTGTTTCGCGACGCACACTAGGTTTCGCGCCATGACACTCGTTAGCGCGCCAGCCAAGCTCTTCGTCCGCACCGCCGCCGTCGGCGATGTCGACGCCATCCTCGATCTCGTCCGCCGCACCTATCCGGAAATGCCGCCTTACACGCCCGGCATGGTGCAGGCGCATGTGACCACCTTTCCCGAGGGCCAGTTCGTCGTTGAATATGAAGACAAGATCGTCGGCTACGCCGCGACCTTCATCATCGATGAAAAGACCGCATTCTCCCCGCACAATTATGACGCCATCACAGGCGGCGGCTATGGCTCGCGCCATGACCCCAATGGCGACTGGCTTTACGGCATGGAGGTCTGCGTCGATCCGGAGCTGCGCAATCTGCGCGTGGGACAGCGGCTTTATGATGCGCGCAAACGTCTGTGTGAGGAATGGCAGCTGAAGGGCATCGTGTTCGGCGGACGCATGCCCGGCCTGAAACGGCGCATGAAGCAGTTCGGCACGCCGGAGGCTTATCTTGAAGCCGTCCAATCCAAACAGATCCGCGACCCCGTCCTCGGCTTTCAGTTGCGCAATGAGTTCGAGCCAGCCGGCGTCATGGCCAATTATCTGCCTATGGATGAGCAATCCATGGGCTATGCGGTCAAGATGGTCTGGCGCAATCCGTATGCGGACCCGTCCATCGGCAAGCAGCCGGTCTCTCGCCACGACCCGGAATCGGTGCGCGTCGCCACGGTTCAGTTCCAGCAGCGACATGTCGAAAGTTTCGACGACTTCATCGCCAATATTGAATACTTCGTGGACGTTGTAACGGATTATAAGTCTGACTTCGTCGTCTTTCCGGAGCTGTTCACGCTGCAATTGCTCGCCTTTGAAAAGCGCAAGCTGACGCCGGCGGAATCGATCGAGGCGCTGACGTCGTACACGCCCCAGCTCATCGAGCGTCTGAGCGCCATGGCGCTTGGTTACAACATCAACATCATCGGCGGCTCGCACCCCACACGCACGGAAAGCGGCGCGGTGGCCAATGTCGCTTATGTCTTTTTGCGCGACGGCTCGGTCCATGCGCAGGAAAAACTCCATCCGACGCCGAACGAACGCTATTGGTGGAATATCGAAGGCGGCTCTGAAGTGCGCGCGATACCAACCGATTGCGGACCGATCGGTGTGTTGATCTGTTATGACTCGGAGTTTCCCGAACTCGCCCGCCGCCTCGTCGATGAAGGCGCGCGCATTTTGTTCGTGCCCTTCTGCACGGACACGCGCCAGGGCTATTTGCGCGTGCGCTATTGCAGCCAGGCGCGCGCCATCGAAAACCAGTGCTATGTCGTGCTCTCCGGCAATTGCGGCAACCTGCCCAATGTCGAGAACATGGACATCCAATACGCCCAGTCCTGCATTCTCACGCCGTGCGACTTTCCATTCGCACGCGACGGCATCGCTGCCGAGGCCAGCGAGAATGTCGAAACCGTCACCATTGCCGACGTTTCGCTCGCCGACATCGCCTGGGCGCGCGCGCAAGGCACTGTACGCAATCTCCGCGACAGGCGATTTGACCTTTATAAGGTGGAATGGGCGGACGGCGGATAATCAGCATCGCCGGGCGTTGCGTCACGCGCCGACGCTGCGCTGCGCGCGCCGCTGTTTCGCCTCAAAGGCGACGAAAGCCGGCGCCGTTCGCGGCGCAGATGTTTGTCATGATGCTGAGTGAGACGACTTTTCGCGCTGATGGAACACTGCGCGCAGCCCACGCTTTCGGGTCTGTGTGATGAGCGAAACGGCTCCGATCAAACCGCGGCGCAAGTCGCTCTGGAAACCGGACTGGCTTCGCCTGGGCGTGTGGACGCTGTGTGTCGGCTTTTGCGCAGCCATATGGGCGGGCGTCGTGTTTCTCGTCGCCCGCCTCTATGGCGCATGATCCGGCCTTAGCGGCGGATGCGTGCGGGAACCATCGCCGGTTCGGCGAAGCCCCAGCCGAGAAGATCAATCGCACGCGCCCGGCGGCCAAGATCAAGAGCGAGGTCGCGCTCTCCGGCGCGTTTGAGCATTTGCGCTTCTGCGATCATGGCGCGGGCCAAATCACGCAAGCTGCGTCCGGTCGGGCGGTCTCCGAAATTCATTGGCATGGTCGCTCTTCCCTCGCTGAACCATTCTGAGTTCGCGTGCGGCGCGATGCGTCGCTGCGTACTACGCCAGATTCAAGAATGGCGCCGCGCGACAGGCGAAGACTTGCGCCATTATGGGCCCATTGGGCGAAAAGTTTGGCGGGACTGGTCATGTCCTTGCTCCCTGCATCCCATCCGATCACGCCATGAAGGCGGTGATGGACGGCGCGGTTGCGCCCACAATGAAGGCCATCAGCAATGAATAAGCGCAAAAAGCGGCGAACTTGCTGGCGCTCTGACGCGGCCGGGGGGTCATGACAGTCTCCTATGTCCTGGCGGGCTGGGCTTGTTCCGACGACGCCGCCTGTTTCTCTCTTACCGTTTTTCGATATCGCCATATCGAAAAACAATCAAGCAAAATTATCGTTTTTCGATGATTTTTTCGTAATGTTCGATAATGCGCCCAGCATAAAATCGAAATAATACTTGAAATTTCAATAGCTTATATATTTTGCGCCCAATCCCACTTTTTCGCAGCCGATATCCCTCGTCGGCGCCATCACGTCGGCGCAGCCCGGAAGCGCCGCTCCTCGCCGAATCGCGCCGGGCCTAGCTGCAGCCTGCGCAAAACGCCCCGATGCGCCGCATCGCCTCTTCGAGCGTCTCGGTCGCGGTCGCATAAGAGATGCGGAACGCGCCGTCATGACCGAAGGCTGAGCCCGGAACGACGGCGACCTCGGCCTCCTCCAGGAGCGCGGTCGCGAGCGCGAGGTCGTCCGGCATGGCTGTCCCGCCCGGAGACGTCTTGCCCATCAGGCCGGAGGCGTCCGGGAATACATAGAACGCCCCTTCCGGGCGCTGGCAGCTCAGCCCGCCCATCCCGTCGAGCGCATCCGCGACAAGATTGCGCCGCTGGCGGAAGACCTCCCCACGCTCGGCGATGAAGTCCTGCGGTCCGTTCAGCGCCTCAACAGCGGCCCATTGCGAAACCGAGCACGGATTGGACGTGGTCTGGCTCGCGACCTTGCGCATGGCGGTGATCAGATCGGCGGGCCCGGCCGCATAGCCGATGCGCCATCCCGTCATCGCATAAGCCTTGGAGACGCCGTTCATGGTCAGCGTGCGGGCTTTCAACGCGGGCGCGACCTCGGCGATGGTGGAGAACTTGAAGCCGTCATAGACGAGATGCTCATACATATCGTCCGTGAGCGTCCAAACTTGCGGATGGCGCAGGAGCACCTCTGCAAGCGCTGCAAGCTCCTCGCGCGTATAGGCGGCCCCTGTCGGATTGGAGGGCGAGTTGAGGATCAGCCATTTCGTCTTTGGCGTGATCGCCGCCTCAAGCGCTTGCGGCGTGATTTTCCAGTTCGTCTCAGGGCCTGCGGAGACCGCGACCGGGCTTCCGCCCGCAAGGGCCGCCATATCCGGGTAAGACACCCAGTAAGGCGCGGGCACGATCACCTCATCGCCCGGATCGAGCGTGGCGACGAAGGCGTTATAGATGACCGGCTTGCCGCCGGGCGCGACATGAACCTGGCTTGGCGCATATTCGAGCCCGTTCTCGCGCGCGAATTTCGAACAGATCGCTTCCTTCAGCTCGATGATGCCGTCGGCGGCGGTGTATTTGGTCTGGCCCGCATTGATCGCGGCGATCGCGGCCTGCTTGATATTGTCGGGCGTATCGAAGTCCGGCTCGCCCGCGCCCAGACCGATGACGTCGCGCCCCGCCCGGCGCAGCTCGGCCGCCTTGGTCGAGACCGCAATGGTCGCTGACGGTTTCACCCGGCCGATGGTTTCGGAGAGCGGCGCTTTCACGGGAGCTTCGACGAGGGTCATGGGCGTTGGCCTTTCACGCTTGCTGCGCTGCAAATTACGCCTGTTCGCCGGCCGAGCCCAAGCGTCAAAACGGCGCTTAGACGCAACTAGGCGCGCGCGAGCCCCCGCCATCGCCGCCGCGATGTGGTGAATTTTGGTCTGCGCTGGAAAACAAGGCGCGCGCCCTAGCTCGTATCGAATGCGCGGATCGCCGCTGCAGCCGCCTCCTGCGCCTCCACGAACAGCCGGGCGTCGACGCGCAATGGCGGATCGAGCCCGGCCTCCGGCCCGGCCGGTGGCCGCCGCACGCCGCCATCGTCGCGCGTACAAAAAGCGCGCACGCGCTCTGGGCGCGCCGTCAGACGCCGCGCGAGCCTTCTTGCAAACGGCAAGGGGTCGGCGAGCACGCGCGCGACCGCCTCGGCGCGTTCGGCGAGCGGCCAGGGATCGCCCGCGATGAGCTTGGGCCGCGCACATGCCGCATCATAGCGGGCGCGCTCTTCCGGGCTCAGCGATTGCAGCACGAGATAGAGCACCTCGCCGGCATCCACGCGCGCCCCGACCGCTGCATAAATGCTTTCGGCCCGCGCATTTTCGGGCAACGCCGCGAGCATGCGAAAGCTCACCGGCCAATCCGCCGAGCGCAGAAGGTCCTGCGCGACAAGCTGGCGCGGCCGCTTGCGCGGCTTCGTCCGTATATACGTGCGCGGCGGCGCCAGCTCGCACGCCAAAGCCGCCGCCTCGATCAGGAGAAGCCGGCGCAACAAGGTTTCGACCGGACGCAGCCACGCCAGAATCTCGGCCCGCGCGCGCCGGGTCAAAAGCACGCGCTGCGCAATGTCGTCAGGCGCGCCGAGCGCTGCAATCAGTCCACGCATCAAAAAGCGCGCCGCACGCCACAAGACGCGCGAGCGCCCCGCCAGGCCGGCGGCCTTTGCCTGGGTTGCGTGATGCGGGCGCTCTCGAGCCATCCGGAAAGCTTAAGGCGCAAACCGCCGGGGGCGGATAAATATGGCGGCCGCCGCCTGATCGGCCCTGCGGCCTTCCGGCGCAAAGCTGGCGACGGGGGGCGCGTTGCGGCGCGCTAAACGGTCAGCCGGAGCGGATCAGCCGCCCGTCGTTTCGGGTTCGGCCGGCTCGTAATATTGCGAGGTCTCCTCGCCATCGACCTGCGGCTCCATGACGACGAAAACCGTCACAAGCGCTGCAATCGCGAGGGTCACCGACACGACCAGCATGACCAGCACAGGCGCGCCGCGCCGCGCCTGACGCGCGCGCTCGGGCGATTCCTGCACGGGGTGTTCGGTGTGCTCATGAGGCATGCGTGTTTCTCCCTTTGGGAGAGGAAACGCGTGTGTGGGGCGCTTTGTTCCGGAGGGGGGAAGTTTGGAACAATCACCGAAGCATCGAGCAAAAATCACTCTGTGTCAGAAACTGATCTCAATGAGCTGCGGATTGTATCACGCACCGAAAGGATTATTCGCCCGTCGAATTCAGCGAAACAAGCGCCGTTTTTTAGACAGGCGCCGCCAGCAACGGTGAGCGAACAGGCGTCGGCTGCGACCGAGCGTCCGTTCTCGAGAACAACGCTCTTTGCATTGATTATCGATAGTGACAAATTGCGAATCGAACGGTCGAGGCGATAGGGAGACCTGAAGCGGATTCCATTATTCGTAGTTGCAAGCATCCGGCGCAAGTGTTGACGCCACACGAACTTTCAACGGGCATCTGGCAGAACTTTTCTTGCCCCCTCTCCCCCGCAGCGCATTTTGCAAACAACGACGTGCGAATAATTACAAGAAATGAAAGGCTGCCCACCAAATGCTCGCAGAAGAAATTGAAAAAGCACAACGACTAGTACGAACCGACGCCTATCAAATGTCGATAGGCGAAATCGTCAACATGTACCTAAACGAGGAAATAATAATTGACCCAGAATTCCAACGGCTTTTCCGCTGGGACATTGGGCAAAAGTCAAAACTTATTGAATCTCTATTGCTAGGTATTCCTCTCCCATCGATTTTTGTTTTTGAGAAGGAAGATGGAACGTGGGAGCTTATTGACGGCCTACAAAGGGTATCAACAATTCTAGAATTCATGGGCTACTTAAGAGACCCCGACGGCGGCTTGCTCCCGCCGTCCGCGCTCGAGGCCACCAAATATCTTCCGTCGCTCCACAACGCCGTGTGGGAAACGACGGATGAAATACTATCCCTGCCAAGTGAGGAGCAGGCGGCACTCGAGAAAGTTCAGCAGTTGGCGATACGCAGGGGACGCCTTGGGGTAGAGATTCTGAAACGTCCAAGTGATGACCAAACCAAGTATGATCTATTCCAGCGGCTGAATGCAGGCGGGACCCAAGCCAACGCTCAAGAGCTACGCAACTGCATCATGCTAATGATCAACGTTGATTATTTTAGGGCGGTCAAAGCAGCTGCAGAAGAAGTCACATTTCAGAGTGTCGTGTCTGTGTCCGAGGAGCAAGCAGAACGGCAACGGCACATCGAGATGGCCGTTCGCTTCCTTGTTCACACCAACGTTCCCTATGACGGTCGCCTCGACGTAGAGGAATATGTCGACGAAGGAATTATTCAACTAGCGCAACGTGGAGATCACGCTAGCGCCTCCCATCAGATTCGTAAAACTTTCGAATTACTTGACGCATCTGCAGGCGATGGCGCGCTACGTCGTTTTCAAGATGGGCGGCATACAGGCAAGGTTGGACTCGTCGGCCTTGAAGGAATAGCTGTCGGCATTGGTAAAAACTTGGAACAGATTTTGAAGCTCAAGGACGACGAAGCCAAACAATTTATCAGCGAAAAAATTCAGTCGTTTTGGTCTCAGCCAGAGAGCGCAAACTTCACGTCGCCTGGACTTCGCGGAACCGTGCGTATCCAGCGTACAGTGCCGTTTGGTGAGGCATGGTTTCGCCCGTGACTAAGCCATACACCGAGGTCCAATTTACCGCGCAAATTACACAAGATCGAAATTGGCGAATTAAAGAGATATCAGATCTTAAAAACGCCATCCGAGTAGGAGATGATGCGCTTAAAAGAGTGCTGCTCCGCGCTTTGGTCACCGTCTGCTATGCGCATTGGGAGGGTTACGTTAGATTTTCGGCGCAAAAATATTTGCAGCACGTCGCGCTTAGACGACACAAATACTCTGAGTTGGATCAGCAATTTTTTCGAAATTACTTTTTACCGAGACTTGGAGCATTGAAGTCATCAAACACGAGTGTTGCAGACAGATGCGCATTGGTTAGCGATATACTAAACTCTTCCGAACTCAGGTTTAGTCGAGTAAATGACGACTTGGTCAAAACCAGGTCTAATCTGAGTTATTCTGTATTCTCGGATATCTGTCTTGTGTGCGGAATATCGGGGGGGGATTTCTCACGCTGGTCCACATTCATTGACGTTTTTCTATTGAAACGGCGCAACTCAATCGCGCACGGTGAAGAGACATTAATTGGCTTAGATGAACTTGAGGATCTTACAAGCAATACAATTTCGCTGATACGGACGTTTGGTACAGCGTTGGAAAACCATGTAGTCTTAAAGAGTTACAAAGTTGCGTAATTTCGCCACATGTATTTTTCGCAATGCGTCATCTTAGGCCGTTTGCGTTCATACAACCGCTCAACCAATAAACAGCATCTTGTCACCCCCCCCTACCCCCGAAACGGATCGCGCATCAGGATGACATCTTCGCGTTCGGGGCTTGTGGAGAGGAGCGCTACGGGCGCGCCGATGAGCTCTTCGATGCGGCGGACATATTTGACGGCGGCGGCGGGCAAATCCGCCCAGGAGCGCGCGCCGCGCGTTGAGCCGGACCAGCCTTCCAGCGTTTCATAGACCGGCGTGAGCGCGCGCTGATCGCGCAGATTGGCCGGCAGGCGGTGAATGCGCTTATCGCCGAGCTTATACGCGGTCGCGACCTTGATCTCGGCCATGCCGTCGAGCACGTCGAGCTTGGTCAGCGCGACCCCGTCAATGCCGGCGATCGTGATGGCCTGGCGCGCGAGCACGGCGTCAAACCAGCCGCAGCGGCGCGGCCGGCCGGTGACGACGCCGCGCTCGGCGCCGCGATCGGCCAGAAGCTCGCCGATTTCGTTTTTCTGCTCGGTCGGAAACGGGCCCGCGCCGACACGCGTCGTATACGCCTTAACGATGCCGAGCACGTAGGAAAGCGCGCCGGGGCCCACGCCCGAGCCCGCCGCCGCCTGGCCCGCGACCGTGTTCGACGAGGTCACATAAGGATAGGTGCCGTGGTCGACATCGAGGAGCATGCCTTGTGCGCCCTCGAACAATATCTTCTTGCCCGCCCGGCGCGCCTCATCGAGCACGGTCCAGGACGAGCCTGCATATTTCAGAACGCGCGGGGCGATCTCTTTGAGCGAGTCGACGACTTCGTCCGTACCCAGCTCACGCGCGCCCAGACCGCGGCGCAGCGCATTGTGATGAACGAGCAGGCGCTCGATCCGGTCGCGCATGGCGTCTTCGTCCGCCAGATCGCCGACACGCAGCGCACGGCGGGCGACTTTGTCCTCATACGCAGGACCGATGCCGCGCTTGGTGGTGCCGATCTTGGCGTCGCCGGCGGCGTCCTCGCGCGCTTCATCGAGCTCGCGGTGCAAAGGCAGGATGAGGGCCGCGTTTTCCGCAAGGATGAGCGTTTCCGGCGTCACC
>JAUIEH010000549.1 GCA_030428405.1 Alphaproteobacteria bacterium | reverse complement strand
AGCTTGAACGCCTCGGCCGCAAGAACGGCAAGGGCTTTTACGCTTACTCAGAAGACGGAACGAAGCGGCTCTGGCACGAGCTTGACCAGTTCGCCGTCAATGGCGTTCTCGAGGACCAGCCCGACGTCTCCGTCGTGCAGGACCGCATTCGTTATGCTCAGGCGATCGAAGCGGCGCGCTGCATGGAAGAGGGCATCGTGCAGGACCCGCGCGAAGCCGATGTCGGCTCAATCCTTGGCTGGGGCTTTGCGCCGTTCACGGGCGGGGTCTTGTCCTTCATCGACACGATCGGCGCCAAGGACTTCGTCGCCCGCGCCGACGAGCTGAAGGCCGAATTCGGCGCGCCGTTCGAAGTCCCGCAGCTTTTGCGCGACATGGCGGCCAAGGGCGATACGTTCTACGCGCGCTTCGGCGCCAAGCAGTCCGAAGCGGCGTAAGGCGTCCCGCCTGATTTCCGCTGTGCAATGAAAATGCGGGCCCGGCGACATGTCGGGCCCGCTTTTTCAATTCAACCCAAACCGCTTCTTTTCGCGCTTGGAGAGCTGGCGTTTGGCGACGGCGTAGACGCCCCAGCGGCCATAGAGGTCGCCGCGGTCGCCCGTCCACTGGCCGTTGCTCATGACGACGTCGCGCTCTTTGAAGCGGTCATGGCCGAGATAGGGATAAGACCGGATCGGGCCGTCATAGCGGCGCGGCGTTTCGTCACCGATTTCGGCGAGCTCGACCTCATACCAGTGGCCATCCAGGCGGTGCAGTTGCACTGAGGGCGAGACCTCGCGCATGCGCTGTTTGCGCGCGCGGTCGCGTTCCTCAATCTTCTTCCGGCTGAGGCGGCCGAAACGGGCGCGCTCCTTGGCCTTGCGCAAAAGCCCCGTGGTCGGACAAACATAGAATCGCCGATAGGACTGGGCGAGCTTTTGCGGCGCCCCCCAGCGGCTCGCAACCCAAATCTCTCCGTCCTCGACATAAGCCTTGATGGCGACGAAGTCTTCGAGATGGTCGCGCACATGTTGCTGCACGGTCGAATCGACGCGCAGATTGGCGCAGATATCGCTATAGACCTTCGCCCACGGCTTGCCGACCTGACGACCGAGATAGCGGCGCAGGGGCGCCAGATTCTCGTTCAGGCACAGCCGGCTCTTCCAGCGATGGCGAATGCTTTCGCGCCTGGGCGCGTCCTCGAGTTCGCGAGGCGCCGCGCGCAGGCGTGCGTAGCGGCGACCGCGACGCGGACGCTCTACGATCACTTTTGACATGTCCGCGCGCATGACGAGGCTCACGATCCTTTCGGTCGGCGCATCGTTTAAGACGTATACGGCGCGCCGGGGGCTTGGGGTTGATGACAGGGGCCCCCATTTGACGCGCAATTGCGGCGCTCGCGCGTCGCTCATTCGGCGTTTCGTCGATTATCGTTGCGCGTTGATCACAGCATGCTTGCGGCGCGGCGCGTCGAGGCCTAGAACAATAGGGGAACAGTATCAGGGGCGCGCCATGTCGTTCGAAGGCTTCGACAAGTCGTTATTCGCATATTTCAAAGACCTTGCCGCGAATAACGAAAAGGCGTGGTTCGAGGCCAATCGCGACCGCTACGAAAATGACGTGCGCGCGCCGATGAAGGCGTTTGTCGAGGACATCGCGCCGAAGCTTGCGAAAATCTCGCCGAACTTCATTGCGGACCCGAAAAAGTCCTTGTTCCGCATTCATCGCGACGTGCGCTTTTCCAAGGACAAGTCGCCCTACAAGACCAATGCCGGCATCCATCTGCGCCATCAGCGCGGCAAGGACGCCCATGCGCCGGGCTATTATCTCCACTTGGAGCCGGGGGCCGTGGTCTGCGGCGGCGGGGTATGGCAGCCCGCGCCCGATGCGCTGCTCGCCATCCGCACGGCGATCGCGGAAC
>JAUIEH010000548.1 GCA_030428405.1 Alphaproteobacteria bacterium | reverse complement strand
CGGGCACCTCTGCTTCGGCGTAAGCGGGAATATCCGTGAACCCGACCGCCTCATAGAGGCGATGGGCCGACGTCATGAACGGGCCGGTTTCGAGGACCAATTCTCGATAGCCGAAACTGCGCGCATCGCTCATCAGCCGATCCAGGATCTTCGCTCCGACGCCGCCGCCGCGAACCGCCTTCGGGACATAGATGCGCTTGATTTCGCCGACGCCGTCGCGCACGTGGCGCAGCCCGCCCATTCCCACCTCGGCTTCACCGTCGCGCACAAGATAGAAGACGCCCTCCGGCGGCGCGCCGCCGCAGAGCTTGTCGAGCGCGCTCTCAACATAATCCGTGACCGGCATGCCTAAGAGTGTTGGCAGCGAGAGCGCAAACCGCTCCTCCACGGCATCGCCGCTCCAGGTGAGATAATCGACATTGAACCGAAACAAGATGTCGCGATCACGCGCCAGATCCGCGCGCTCGAATTCCAGGCTCATCCCCACTCCCCGAACCAACACTCCACGCAGCGGTCAAGCCTGTTGGCGGCCCGCCGCCGCCATTTCGAAAACGCCATAACACCCGCCCTAGCTTTATGCGCGCGAGTTTTGACTCGCACAATATACCGATCCGCATAAGTCAGCCTCCCGCCCCCGCCGACTTGACGCGGCGCGCGGCCTCGGTTCCGTTCGCGCCAGACGATTTGAGGAAAGGAGCCGGCGCCATGGCCGTCGAACGCTATACCCGCGCCGAAATGGCCGCGATCTGGAGCGCGCAGGCGAAATATAAGATCTGGTTCGAGATCGAAGCCCATGCTTGCGACGCCATGGCGGAGATCGGCGTCATTCCTAAGGATGCGGCGCAAGCCGTCTGGGCCGCCAAGGACGTCGAATTCGACATTGACCGCATCGATGAGATCGAAGCCGAGGTCAAACACGACGTCATCGCCTTCCTCACCCATCTCGCCGAGTTCATCGGCCCTGAGTCGCGCTTCGTGCATCAGGGGCTGACCTCCTCGGACGTGCTCGACACCTGTCTCGCGGTTCAACTCGCGCGCGCATCGGATTTGCTGATTGCCGGCATTGAGCGCGTGCTCGCCGCGCTGAAGACGCGCGCGTTTGAACACAAGCTCACGCCCTGCATGGGCCGCAGCCATGGCATCCACGCCGAGCCCACGACCTTCGGGCTCAAGCTCGCTCAAGCGTATGCGGAGTTTTCCCGCGGCAAGGCGCGCCTGGAAACGGCGCGCGCGGAAATCGCAACATGCAAGATCTCAGGCTCGGTCGGCACCTTCGCCAATATCGATCCGCGCGTGCAGTCCCATGTCGCCAAGGCGCTCGGCCTGCAGCCGGAGCCCGTTTCGACGCAAATCATTCCGCGCGACCGCCATGCCGCTTTCTTTGCTGCGCTCGGCGTCGTCGCCTCCTCAATTGAACGCCTTGCAACGGAAATACGCCATTTACAGCGCACGGAAGTTCTTGAGGCCGAGGAAGCCTTCGGCAAGGGGCAGAAGGGTTCGTCCTCAATGCCGCATAAACGCAATCCGGTGCTGACGGAAAATCTGACCGGCCTTGCCCGCCTCGTGCGCTCGGCCGTCACGCCGGCGATGGAGAATGTCGCGCTTTGGCATGAGCGCGACATCTCGCATTCAAGCGTTGAGCGCGCGATCGGTCCGGATGCGACCATTCATCTGGACTTCGCGCTGCACCGGCTCGCGGGCGTCATCGAAGGACTGGTCGTGCACGAAGACAATATGAAGCGGAACCTGGAACAGCTCGGCGGCCTGCATGCTTCGCAAAAGGTTCTGCTTGCGCTCACACAGGCCGGCGTCAGCCGCGAGGACGCCTACGCCATCGTGCAGCGCAACGCGATGCAGGCCTGGCGCGGAAGCGAGCGCTTCAGCGACCTCCTCGCCGCCGA
>JAUIEH010000053.1 GCA_030428405.1 Alphaproteobacteria bacterium | reverse complement strand
GCGTGATGACGGTCGAGAGAATGAAGAACCAGCCGCCGTCGGCGACCACGTTTTCCTGCGCGGCCAGACCATTGGCGATGGCGTAGGCCTGAACCGTCGCCAGCAGCACCGTCAGATAGCGGGTGTATTGGTTGATCTGTTTGCGCCCGCTCTCGCCCTCTTTCTTGATGCGCTCCAGGCTCGGCACGGTCGCCGACATGAGCTGCATGATGATCGAGGCCGAAATATACGGCATGACGTTGAGCGCGAAGATGGCCATGCGCTCGACCGCGCCGCCGGCGAAGGTGTTGAACACGCCGAGAATGCCGCCGGCCTGGCTTTGAAAGGCCTGGGCGAAGGCGGCGGAGTCGATGCCGGGCAGCGGGATATACGTGCCCAGCCGATAAATCACGAGCGCGCCCAGTGTGAACAGGATGCGCTTGTGAAGTTCGCTCGCCTTGGCGAGGACCGAAAAGTCAAAATTGCGAGCAAGCTGCTCAGCGGCGGAGGCCATGCACGTCCCCGGAACTCAAGCATCGACGCGCCGCAGCGCGCGAATGCGCGATTGATCGGACGCCCCGCCCTTCGAGCTTTTCGCCCGTCGCGCGGCGCGGGCGGACCGGATTGGTCGCGGTTCCGCCTAGTCTGACTGCGCTGCTTCCGTCTCGGACTTGCGCGGCTTGAGCAGCGTCACTTCACCGCCGGCGGACTTAACGGCTTCTTCCGCCGGACGCGAAGCGCCCGTCACCGATATGTTGACGCGCGACGTCAGTTTGAAGGCCTCGCCCTTATCCGTCATCGATCCGACCAGGCGCACGCCGTCCAATTTGCGGCGCACGACGCCGGCTTCGACCAGCGCGTCCTCGTCGATCGCCTTGCCCGCGTCGAGCTTGCCCGCATCGATGGCGGCCTGCAGACGCTTGAGCGACAACTCGGCGTAAGCGGCGCGATTGGGCTTGTTGAAGCCGCGCTTCGGCAGACGCTGATAAAGCGGCATCTGGCCGCCTTCATAGCCCTTGATCGCCACGCCGGAGCGCGACTTCTGACCCTTCACGCCGCGACCGCCGGTCTTGCCCTTGCCGGAGCCGAGGCCGCGGCCGACGCGCGTGCGCTTCTTGTGGGCGCCGGGGTTGTCCCGAAGCTCGTTCAGTCTCATCGCAGGCCTCCTTAGGCCTTCTGCGTGGTGCGCAGTTCTTTCATGCGCGCCACGACTTCTTCACTCGACCACGCCTCGCCGTCGGCCTCGCGCGCCTCAACGAGGTGGGAAACCTTCGCGATCATGCCCAGGACGGGCAGCGTGTATTCCAGCTCGCGCTCGCGGCCGATCTTGCCCAGACCGAGGCCGCGCAGCGTGGCGCCCTGCACTTTCGGACGGCGCGTCGCGCTGCCCGTCTGGCGCACCAGAACGGTTTTGCTCTTGGCCATTATGCGCTCTCCACAACGTCGCCGGCCGAAGCGCCGTCGAGACGGCGGGCTGCGATGTCGGCCGGCTTCATGCCGCGCTTGGAGGCGACGTGACGCGGGCTGCGCTGGCCTTTGAGCGCGTCAAACGTGGCGCGCACCATGTTGTAGGGGTTCGACGTGCCGAGCGACTTGGCGACGACGTCTTGCACGCCGAGCGTCTCCAGAACCGCGCGCACCGCCGAACCGGCGATGACGCCCGTGCCCGGAGGCGCTGCGCGCAGAACCACGCGGCCGGCGCCGTGATGGCCCGTGCCGTCGTGATGCAGCGTGCGGCCTTCGCGCAGCGGCACGCGGATCATCGTCTTCTTGGCCTCATCCGTCGCCTTGCGGATCGCTTCGGGCACCTCGCGGGCCTTGCCGTGGCCGAAGCCCACGCGGCCCTTCTGGTCGCCCACGACGACGAGGGCGGCGAAGCCGAAATTCCGGCCGCCCTTCACCACTTTGGCCACACGGTTGATGTGGACCAGCTTGTCGACGATCTCGCTGTCGCGGTCGTCGCGGTCCCGATCTCTGTCTCGACGCGCCATAACCGCTCCCTAGAACTTCAGGCCGCCCTCACGGGCGGCGTCGGCGAGCGCTTTGACCCGCCCGTGAAACAAATAACCGCCCCGGTCGAACACGACCTCGGCGACGCCTTTTTCCTTGCCGCGCGCGGCGATGATGCGCCCGACGACGGCGGCGGCGGTTTTATCCGCGCCCTTGGAGGCTTCCTTACGCACGTCGTCATCAAGCGTGGAGGCCGCAGCAATGGTGGCGCCCGCCTTGTCGTCGATGATCTGCGCATAGATGTGCTTGCCTGAGCGGAACACGGACAGGCGCGGGCGATCGCTGGAGAAGGCGCGCAAGCGGCGACGCACGCGCATCGCCCGCTTGATCCGCGATGAAGAGGTCGTCTTTGTCACTTCTTCTTACCTTCCTTGCGGCGGATGCGCTCGCCGGCGTAACGCACGCCCTTGCCCTTATAAGGCTCGGGCGGACGATAGCGGCGGATTTCGGCGGCCGCCTGACCCACTTTCTGCTTGTCCGGACCGGAGATGATGATCTCCGTCGGCTTGGGCGCCTCAAGCTTCACGCCTTCGGGCGGCGTGTAGACGACATCATGGCTGAAGCCGAGCGTCAGCTTGAGATTGGTTCCCTGCATCTGCGCGCGATAGCCGACGCCTTCCAGCGCCAGCGAGCGCGAGAAGCCGTTGGTGACGCCCTCGATCATGTTGGCGATCAAGGTGCGCTGCAGGCCCCACATGGAGCGCGTGCGCTTGTCGAACATCTTGCGCAGATCCGGGCGCGCTTCGCCCTTCTCACGCTTGACCCAGTCCGGATTCTTGTCGGCGTCACGCGGCTTGATGGCGATGACGCCATCCTTCAGCGCGACCTCGAGCTCGTCCAGAACCGGCGTCGACAACTCGCCCTTGGAGCCCTTCACCTTGACCAGACCGCCCTCGACCGCCGCCGTGACGCCCTGAGGCACTTCGATATCTTGGCTTCCGATCCGCGACATGGGTCTACACCACGTGACAGAGGATTTCGCCGCCGACATTTTCCTGCCGGGCGACGTGATCCGACATCACGCCCTTGGACGTTGACAGAATGGCGATGCCGAGACCGTTTTGAACGCGTCCCAGATCGCCGATCGAGGAATACACGCGCCGGCCGGGCTTGGAGATCCGCTTGATCTGCGAAATCACCGGCTCGCCGTCGAAATATTTCAGCTCGATCTCGAACTCGCGCTTGCCGTCGCCGTGCTCGACTTCGACATAGCCGCGGATATAGCCCTCATCGCGCAGGACGTCCAAAACGCGGCCGCGCAGCTTGGAAGCCGGCGTCGCCACTTTGGAGCGTCCGCGCTGAAGCGCGTTGCGGATGCGGGTCAGCATATCGCCGACAGGATCGTTGATCGCCATGAGCGCCCCCTACCAGCTCGACTTGACCATGCCGGGGATGAGCCCGCGGCTGGCGTAATCACGCAGAGCAATGCGCGACATCTTCAGTTTGCGGTAAAAACCGCGGGGACGCCCCGTGATCTCGCAACGATTGCGAATCCGCGAGGGCGCGGAGTTGCGCGGAAGCTCTGACAGCTTCAGCTGAGCGGCGAACCGCTCTTCGATCGGGCGCTCCTGATCGCGCGCGATCGCCTTAAGCTCTTCGCGCTTGGCGGCGTAACGCTCGACCATGCGCTTGCGCTTGGCGTTACGCTCGATTGCGCTCTTCTTCGCCATTCGGACCTCTCCTCGTACGATCCCGCCGACCTGGCCGGGACCCGCCTTGCTGCGTCAGTTCTTTTCCCGGAAGGGAAACTGGAACTCGGCCAGCAGGGCCTTGGCTTCTTCATCGGACTTCGCCGTCGTGCAGACGATGATGTCCATCCCCCAGATCTGATCGATTTTGTCGTATTCGATCTCTGGAAAGACGATGTGCTCTTTCAAGCCCATCGCGTAGTTCCCGCGGCCGTCGAACGACTTCGGATTGAGGCCGCGAAAGTCCTTCACCCGCGGCAAAGCGATGGTGACCAGACGATCGAGAAACTCATACATGCGCGCGCGGCGCAGCGTGACCTTGGCGCCGACGACCATGTTCTCGCGGATCTTGAAGCCGGCGATCGACTTCTTGGCGCGGGTTTCGACCGGCTTTTGACCCGAGATCAGCGTCAGGTCACGAATGGCGGCCTGGGCCTTCTTGGAATCCGCAACGGCTTCGCCGACGCCCATGTTCAGGACGATCTTGTCCAGACGCGGGATCATCATGTCGTTCGAATAGGAGAATTTCTCCTTCAGATTCGAACGAATTTCGTCGCGATAGCGCGTCTTCAGGCGCGGCTCGTAGCCGCTTTGGCTCGCGGCGTCAGACATCGATCACTTCTCCCGAACGCTTGGAGAAACGGACCTTGCGGCCGTCTTCCAAAGTCTTGAAACCGACGCGGGTCGGCTTGCCGTCCGTGGGATCGCGCAAAGCGAGATTCGACAAAGGCAGCGGCGCTTCCTTTTCGTTGATCCCGCCCGGATCCATCTGGGTCGGCTTTTGATGGCGCTTGACCATGTTCACGCCCTGCACGATGGCGCGGCCCTTCTCACGGTCGACCTTGATGACCTCGCCGGACTTGTTCTTTTCCCGGCCGGACAAAACGACGACGGTGTCGCCCTTTTTAATTTTCGCAGCCATGCTCAGAGCACCTCCGGCGCGAGCGAAATGATCTTCATATGGTTCTTGCCGCGAAGCTCGCGCGGCACCGGGCCGAAGATCCGCGTGCCGATCGGCTCGTTATTATTGTTCACGAGCACGGCGGCGTTGGTGTCGAAGCGGATGACCGAGCCGTCCTTGCGCTTGATGTCTTTCGACGTGCGCACGACGACGGCCTTCTTGACCTCGCCTTTCTTGACGCGGCCGCGCGGGATCGCCTCCTTCACAGACACGACGATGACGTCCCCGACATGGGCGTAACGGCGCTTGGCGCCGCCGAGCACCTTGATGCACTGCACCCGGCGCGCGCCCGAATTGTCGGCGACTTCGAGATTGGTCTGCATTTGAATCATGGAGGGCCTCCTTCAGGCCGCCGGGTTTCCGACCGAACGAACAAAAATCGTCCGCATGGGTCAGACGTCGGCGACCACCTCCCAGCGCTTCAACTTGGAAATCGGCGCACATTCGCGGATCGCGATCCGGTCGCCGACCTTGAACGCATTTTCCGCGTCATGGGCGTGATACTTTTTGGAACGGCGCACCGTCTTGCGCAGCAAGGGGTGCAGATAAGTCCGCTCGACGCGCACGACGACGGTCTTATCGGTCTTGTCGCTGACGACGACGCCGCTGAGGATTCGCTTCGGCATTCTATATTCCCCTAGCTCGCCGCGGCCGCGCGCGCCTTCGCGCGCAGCACCGTCTTCACCCGCGCGATGTCGCGACGGACATTCTTGGACAGATGGGTCTTTTCCAGCTGGCCGGTCGCCGCCTGGAAGCGCAGATTGAACTGCGTCTTCTTCAGCTTCACGAGTTCGTCCTGCAGCTGGTCCGGCGTCATCTGGCGCAGATCTTCGTTACGGTTCTCAGACATCTTTATTCGCCCTGCATCGCGCGCGTGACGATCTTGGTTTTGACCGGCAGCTTGGCCGCGCCCAGACGCAGCGCTTCACGCGCGATCGGCTCAGGCACGCCGTCGATCTCGAACATGATCCGGCCCGGCTTGACCTTGGCCGCCCAGAATTCCGGCGAGCCCTTGCCCTTGCCCATGCGGACCTCGGTCGGCTTTTTCGACACCGGCACGTCCGGGAAGATGCGGATCCACACGCGACCCGCACGCTTCATGGCGCGCGTGATCGCACGGCGCGTGGCCTCAATCTGACGCGCAGTGACGCGTTCGGGCTCCAACGCCTTCAGACCGAATGAACCGAAGTCGAGCTGCGTGCCGCCTTTGGCGAGACCGTGAATGCGGCCCTTATGCGCCTTGCGGAATTTTGTGCGCTTGGGTTGCAGCATGATTAGGCTCCCTCGCCCGCCGTCGCCGGCGCGCTTGCTCCGGCGCCGCCGCCGCCGCCGCCACGACGACCGCCGCCGTCGCCACCACCGCCACGGCGGTCGCGATCCTGGCGTCCGCGCGCTTCACCGGCGGTCTCTGCGCGACGCTCCGAGGCCATCGGATCGTGCTCCATGATCTCGCCTTTGAAGATCCAGACCTTCACGCCGATAATGCCGTATGCGGTCTTTGCTTCGGCCGTGCCGTAATCAACGTCGGCGCGCAGCGTATGCAGGGGCACGGAGCCCTCCTGATAACGCTCCGAGCGCGCGATTTCCGCACCGCCCAGACGACCGCCGACCTGGATCTTGCAGCCCTTCGCGCCCATGCGCATGGTCGACTGCAAAGAGCGCTTCATGGCGCGACGGAAGGCGACGCGCTTTTCGAGCTGCTGAGCGACCGATTCCGCAACCAGCGTTGCGTCGATTTCCGGCTTGCGCACTTCCACGAGGTTCAAGAACACCTCGCCGTCGACCATTTTCGACAGTTCCGCGCGCAGCTTGTCGATGTCTGCGCCCTTCTTGCCGATGACCACGCCCGGACGCGCCGTGTGAATGGTCACGCGGCACTTCTTGTGCGGACGTTCGATCGTGATCTTCGAGATGCCGGCGCCGGAGAGCCGCTTCTTGAGATATTCGCGGATCTTCAGGTCCTGATGCAGCAGATCGGCATATTCGCCCGTATTCGCATACCAGCGCGAATCCCAGGTGCGATTGACGCCGAGCCGCAACCCGATCGGATTAACCTTCTGTCCCATCAGGCGGCCTCTTCGATTTCGCGCACGACGATCGTCAGTTCAGAGAACGGCTTTTGAATGCGTCCGACCCGACCGCGCGCGCGCGGCGTCCAGCGCTTCATCACCAGGTTCTTGCCGACAAACGCCTCGGCCACGACCAGATCGTCGATGTCGAGGCCGTGATTGTTTTCCGCATTCGCGATCGCGCTTTCGAGGCACTTCTTCACGTCGCGCGCAATGCGCTTGGTGGAGAACGCAAGCTCGTTGAGCGCGCGCTCGGCCTTCATGCCGCGGATCTTGGACGCGACCAGATTCAGTTTTTGCGGACTGATGCGGATCATGCGCAGCTTGGCGCGCGCCTCATTGTCCGCCAGCCGGCGCGGATTGCTGGACTGGCCCATGCTTATCTCCTCCGCGCCTTCTTATCGGCCGCATGGCCGTAATAGGTCCGCGTCGGCGAAAACTCGCCGAGCTTGTGGCCGACCATGTCCTCGGTGACGAGGACCGGGATGAACTTGTTGCCGTTGTGCACCTGGAACGTCAGGCCGACGAATTGCGGCATGATCGTTGAGCGGCGCGACCACGTCTTAATGGCTTCCTTACGCGGAGAGGACTGAGCCTTCTCCGCCTTTTTCAGGAGATAGCCGTCGACGAACGGGCCTTTCCAAACTGAGCGCGGCACCGGGCTCTCCTACCGTTTCTTCTTCATATGGCGCGAACGCAGAATGAGCTTGTCCGTCGCCTTGTTCTTGCGGGTCTTGGGGCCTTTGGTGGGCTTGCCCCACGGCGTGACGGGATGGCGGCCGCCCGAGGAGCGGCCTTCGCCGCCGCCATGCGGGTGGTCGACCGGGTTCATCGCCACGCCGCGTACGGACGGACGCTTGCCCCGCCAGCGGGTGCGTCCCGCCTTGCCGAGATTTTCGTTCAGATGGTCCTGGTTCGAGACCGCGCCGACCGTGGCCATGCAGGCCTCGTGTACGAGACGCAGCTCGCCGGAATTGAGCCGGATCTGAGCAAAGCCGCCGTCACGGCCGACCAGCTGCGCATAAGCGCCGGCCGAACGCGCGATCTGACCGCCTTTGTTCGGCTTCAGCTCGACATTGTGAATGATCGTGCCGACCGGCATCGCCTTCAGCGGCATCGCATTGCCGGGCTTCACGTCGGCGCGCTCGGAAGCAACAACCACGTCGCCGGCCTTCAAGCGCTGCGGCGCGAGAATGTAAGCCTTCTCACCGTCGTCATATTTGATCAGCGCGATGAACGCCGTGCGGTTGGGGTCATATTCCAGCCGCTCGACCGTTGCGTTGACGTCGAACTTGCGCCGCTTGAAGTCGACCTTGCGGTAAAGCCGCTTGGCGCCGCCGCCGCGACGGCGCGCCGTGATGCGACCCGTATTGTTGCGGCCGCCCTTCTTCGTCAGACCTTCCGTCAACGACTTTTCCGGCCGTCCGGAATGCAGTTCCGAACGGTCGACGAGCACCAATTGGCGCCGGCCGGGCGAAGTGGGATTGAACGTCTTCAAAGCCATCGTTCGATATCCCTCACAGACCCGTGGTCACGTCGATGGACTGGCCGTCGGCAAGCGTGACGACAGCCTTTTTGACGTCGGCGCGACGCCCGGCGATGCCGCGGAAGCGCTTCGTCTTGCCCTTGACCAGGAGCGTGTTGACCTTGGCGACCTTGACCTTGAATAGGGCCTCGACCGCCTCGGTGATTTCCTTTTTCGTCGCGTCTTTCGCCACCTGGAAGACGACCTTGCCGTCCTCGGACAAAAGCGTCGCCTTCTCGGTGATCACCGGACGGCGAATGACGTCATAATGGCGCGGCGCGCTCATGAGCGTGCTCCTTCACCTTGAAAGCGCGCATGCAGCGCATCGACCGCGGCGCGGGTGAGCACCAGCTTGTCGCGACGCAGGACGTCGTAAACATTGATGCCCTGCACCGGCAGCACGTCGACATGCGGCAGGTTCTGCGCGGCCTTGGCGAAATTCGCATCAAGCGCGTCGCCGCCGACGACCAGAGCTGCGTTGATTTCGAGCTTGGCCAGCGCGCCTTTGAGATCTTTGGTTTTCGGCGCGCTCAGGCTGGCGTCGTCGAGAATGATCAGCTCGCCCGCAGCCGCCTTGGCTGAAAGCGCATGCTTGAGCGCCATCGCCCGGACCTTTTTCGGCAGGTCGTGCGAGTGGTCGCGCGGCTTGGGGCCGTGCGCCTTCGCGCCGCCGATAAAGATGCCCGGCGTCTTGGCGCCGTGACGTGCGCGGCCGCCGCCCTTCTGGCGACCGAACTTCGCCTTGGTGCGGTTGACCTCGCCGCGATCGAGCGTGTCATGCGTGCCCGCGCGGCGCTTGGCGAGCTGCCAGCGGACCATGCGGTGCAGGATGTCGCGGCGCGGCTCCAGTCCGAACACGGACGGGTCGAGCTCAATGTCGCCGACGGATTCAGCACTCAGTGAGGTGACGGGAAGTTTCATGCCTCGCCCCCTTCATTATCAGCATCGCCGGAAGCGTCTGGCGCTGCGTCTTCTGCAGGCGTTTCCGCCGGCGCAGGCTCTTCTGAAGCGCGCAGACCCGCCGGGAACGGACGGTCATCCGACTTGGCGCCTTTGACGGCGTCGGAAAGCTCAATCCAGCCGCCGCGCGGACCCGGAACGGCGCCCTTGACCAGGACCAGATTGCGGTCGGCGTCGATGCGCACGACTTCAAGGTTCTGCGTGGTCACGCGGCTCGCGCCCATATGGCCGGCCATCTTCTTGCCCTTGAACACCTTGCCGGGGTCCTGGCACTGACCGGTCGAACCATGCGCGCGGTGCGAGATGGAGACGCCGTGGCTGGCGCGAAGGCCGCCGAAATTCCAGCGCTTCATGCCGCCCGCAAAGCCCTTGCCGATCGAAACGCCGGCGGCGTCGACGCGCTGGCCGGCGACGAAATGTTCCGCCGTGATCTCAGCGCCGGCGTCGACGAGATTGGCTTCCGCGACGCGGAACTCGACGACCTTGCGCTTGGGCGTGACATTGGCCTTGGCGAAATGGCCGCGCGCCGCTTTGCTCGTGCGCTTCACTTTCGCTTCGCCCGCGCCAAGCTGCAGGGCGACATAGCCGTCGCGCTCGCTCGTGCGCTGCTGGACGACCTGGCAATTATCAAGCGCGAGCACGGTCACGGGGACTTGACCGCCGTCTTCCAGGAAGACGCGGGTCATGCCCAGCTTGCGCGCAATCACGCCGGTGCGTTTTTCGGCCGCGGCCATCGCCTTAAGCCCCCAGCTTGATCTCGACCGACACGCCGGCGGCGAGGTCGAGTTTCATCAATGCGTCAACGGTCTGCGGCGTCGGGTCGATGATGTCGAGCAGACGCTTATGCGTGCGGACCTCGAACTGCTCGCGGCTCTTCTTGTCGATATGCGGCGAGCGGTTGACGGTGAATTTTTCGATGCGCGTCGGCAGCGGAATCGGTCCGCGCACGTCAGCGCCGGTACGCTTGGCCGTGTTCACGATCTCGGCCGTCGAATGATCAAGCACCCGGTGGTCGAACGCCTTCATCGTGATTCTGATGTTCTGCCGTTCCATGAGGCGTCGCCCTTAGTCGGTCCCTGAAAAGCAGCGAGGGCGCCGGTCTGGCAGCGCCCTCGCCTGTCACTTGCTACTCGATGATTTTCGACACAACGCCGGAGCCGACCGTGCGGCCGCCTTCGCGAATGGCGAAGCGAAGCTTCTCTTCCATCGCGATCGGCGTGATCAGCTCGACCG
>JAUIEH010000052.1 GCA_030428405.1 Alphaproteobacteria bacterium | reverse complement strand
CGAGTCGGCCTGATCGTGTTCGCGTTCGAGCGCGCGCGCGAAGGCTGCGGCGTCGTCGAAGGGCGGCGGCGCGGCGTCCTCGTCCTCGACTTCGTCCTGGTCCGACGTTTTTTCGAGGTCGGCTTCGACGTCCTGAGCTTCGAGCTCTGGCTCTAGCTCTTGGTCGAGTTCGTCCTCAACCGGCGCGTCCTCGGCATATTCGTCTGCGTCGTCATCCTCATGGAGCAATTCGGCGAGATCGCTCTCCACTGCGGCGAGCGCGTGAGCGGCGTCGTCGACTTCGGCGGGATCAATCTCAGTGTCCGAGAATGGACTGGTCGCGTCCTCAGCGAGCTCAGCCGCCTCGTCGGCGCCGGCCGAAAAGGCCGGCCCGCCGAAAGGGCCGTTTGAGCTCCTCGTGTCCGGCGCGTCCTCATCCGGCTCCGCCGATTCTGCGTGCGCATCCGGCGCATCGTCGAATGGCGGCGGTTCGACTTCGAACTCGGCCGGAGGCGGGGGGCGATTGGAGAAGGCGGGCGCTGCGCCGTCTTCGAGCGCTTCAAGACGCTCTGACAGTTTCGCCAGCGCGCCCTGTATCGGAGAGACCTCGTCGCGCGCCGTCTCGCGCACGCCCTGCATGGCTTCTTCAACCATGCGCGAAGTGCGCTGTTCGCTGGCTTCGAGCAGCTTGGCGATGTCCTCGCCGACGCCTTCATCGCCAATGCGCGCCGCCAGGCCCGACATGCGCTCGCTCATATCCTCGATGGCTTCGAAGGAGCGGCGCTCAGTGTCGGAAATGCGGTCGCTCAGGCGATCCGCCATGCGCCCGACTTCGTCGCCGACGCGGTCGATGGCGTGGGCGCTATTGGCTTCGATTTCGCGCAGACGCGTTTCGAGCACGCGGTCGATTTCGGCGAGGCCGGAATTATCCGCCGCAAGAGCTTCCGCGCGCTGTTCGGTCTGGCGCAGCCGGTTCTCGACCGCGCCCGCCATGCGCGCCACCTCATTGGCGACCTTGTCGAGCGTGTCGGCGTGACGGCGCTCAGCTTCGGTGACGCGGCTGTGAATTGCAGCCAGGCGCTGTTCGAGCCTGTCGACGCGCGGATCTTCGGCGGCCTGTTCAAGCTCGCGCGCGATCTCCGTGCGCGTTTCAGCGACCATGGCCGAGAGCTGATCGCTCAACGAGCCAAAACGTTCCTGGAAGGACTGCTCAATCGCTGCAGCGCGGCCATCGACATCGGCGATGCGCGCATCAACGGAGCCGACCTGTTCGGCGACTTCCTCGATGCGCTCATTGGTGGCCTCGGCGCGTCCGAGCACGGAGCGCAGCGTCTCTTGCAGCGATTCAAGCTTTGCACCGAGCTTGGAGCGCGTCTCTTCGCCTTTGGCGACGGCTTCCTGAGCCGATTTCTCAGCCGCTTCGACGCGGCCTTCCACGCCGCCGGCGCGTTCGTCGAGGCGCGCGGCCAGTTCATCCACGCGCCCGTCTACGCGCGTTTCGATCTCGGAAATCAGACGCTGAGCGTCCGCGCCGGATTCGGTGACGGTTTTGGCGAAGGCGCTTTCGGCTTCGCGAACGCGCTCGTCCAGACTGGCGAATGTCGCTTCCAGCGCGCGCACAGCGTTATTGGTGAGCTGTTCGGCCTGGCCGAGACGGCCGGAGACCTTTTCAAGCGCTTCCTCAAGACCGGCGAGGCTTTTGCCGCCGAATTTTTCTTCCAGCGCGCGCTCGAAGTCGTCGCGCATCTTGCGAAGCTGGATCTCATTCGTCTCGCCGGCTTCGTCGACGCGCTTATAGATTTCCTTGACCGAGCGATCGACGCGGTCGGCGACCTCGTCGACATTGGTGCGGACGTCATCAATGCGGCGCTTGGCCTGGCGTTCCTGCTCTTCGGCTTGCTCGGTGACTTTATCGAGCGCGGATTGCAGCGCCTTGAGCGATTCGAGCTGCGCGGCGCCGCCATCAGTTTCCAGCTTGGCGATGCGCCGCGCCAGCGCGTCCTGCGTCTCGCGCAGATTCGAGAGCGTGCCGTCTTGAGCGACAGCGAGCTTGCTTTGGTTCTCCTCGGCGTTCTGCAGCCGGGAAATGAGACCGAGCACGGATTGGTCGATGCCGGTGATCGCGAGGGTGGAGCGGTGTTCGGCGGCCTCTATGCGGCGCGCCAGGCGCTCGAGCGCTTCGCTGACATTGTCGGGTTCGCCGGGGGAATAATGCGGACGAGCCGTGTTCGCGCCGCCGCCATTTTCAGGCAAAGGCTGGCCGTCTTCGCCAAGCACCTGGCGGTTCAGCCACTCGCCGACGGTTATGCCTTCCTTGCGCGCCGCCGTAAGGGCTGCTTCCCGCGTGCGTCGATCGACGCCTCTGAGGCTCCAGCTTTCAGCCGCCATTTCAGCAGCTCCCCTTAATCGCGGCGCGTCTGCGCCATGCCGGCGCGTATTCGCTGCTTCGTTCCGCGCCCGGCGCGCTCAGGAGCGATACGCTGATTTGGTCCGCATCATTCAATGCGCATGCGCGCAGCCTCGAAGGTACTGCGTTAACGACCGGTAAAGCTGATTCGAGACGCTGCGTCAGTCGCTTATCCACCGTCAGATCCGCCGGCCCGCATTCATCCACAGGCTGATTCAGGATTTTTGAAAGATTCAGGTGATTCGTCGGCAAAGCCTTTGCGCCGGCTGCAATTGAAACCGACCGAAACCGCGACCGGGTTGCTTGACGTTAACGTCAACGTCAGTTAGACCGCGCTCATGATCAAGCCAGTCGACCCAGCCGCCGAGTTTTCGATCACCGATCTTGCGTCGGAATTCGGCATCACGGCGCGCGCGCTTCGCTTTTACGAGACCAAAGGCCTCCTGCATCCGCACAGGCGGGGGCAGACGCGCATTTACTCGGCCAATGACCGGGCGCGCCTGAACCTGATCCTGCGTGGCAAGCGGGTCGGCTTCTCGCTCGATGAGATCCGCGAAATGCTGGATGTCGAGCTGGTTGGCCGGGAAGGCCGGCTGGCGCTTGAAGCCGCCAGCGTGCGTTTTCGCGATCGCATTACGCAGCTCGAACGCCAGCGCTCCGATATTGAGTGGGCCATGCGCGACCTGCAGGCGGGTCTCGAATGGATCGAAACCAGGCTCGCGGACCGCGAGCCGGCTGAAGATGTGAAATCGCGCGCCGCAGCCTTCGAGGCGCTGGCGCGCACCTGGCTCTATGGCGGGGAGACCCCCAGCGCCGCCGAGTAATCGTTCCAAGCTAGGCCGCCGGCATTCCGCCGTCGGCGACTGACGAATAATTGAAGGACGACGCCGATGCCGAGCTACAACGCGCCTATTCGCGACATGCAGTTCCTTCTCGACGACGTGCTGCAGGTCGACCGCTTCGACAATCTTCCCGGCTTTTCCGACGCGCCCAAGGATGTGCGCGACGCGATCATGACGGAAGCCGCCAAGTTCGCCGAAGAGGTGCTCCAGCCGCTCAACCGCGTCGGCGACCTTCACGGCTGCACGCGCGCCGAAGACGGCTCGGTGACGACGCCTCCGGGCTTCAAGGAAGCCTACGAACAGTTTGTCGAGGCGCAGTGGGGCGCCTTGTCGGGCGATCCCGAATATGGCGGCCAGGGCCTGCCGGCGATCGTCAATCTGTGTGCGATTGAAATGTTGGCGGCGGCCAATCAGGCCTGGGCGATGTATCCCGGCCTGACGCACGGCGCTTACGCCGCCATCCATGCCGGCGGTTCCGAAGAGCAAAAGCGCACTTATCTGCCGAAGCTCGCGACGTGCGAGTGGGGCGGCACGATGAACCTGACCGAGCCGCAATGCGGCACCGATCTCGGCCTCATCCGCACCAAGGCCGTCCCGCAGGGCGACGGCGCGTACAAGATTTCCGGACAAAAGATCTGGATATCCTCCGGCGAGCACGACATGGCCGAGAACATCGTCCATCTCGTGCTGGCGCGCATTGAAGGCGGCCCGGAGGGCGTGAAGGGCATCTCACTCTTCATCGTGCCGAAATTCCTGGTCAATGAGGACGGCTCGTTGGGTGCGCGCAACGCGGTGACCTGCGGCGGTCTCGAAGAGAAGATGGGCATTCACGGCAACTCGACCTGCGTCATGAATTATGACGGCGCGACAGGCTTTCTCGTCGGCGAGGAGCATAAAGGCCTGCGCACGATGTTCGTGATGATGAACGAGGCGCGCCTGGGCGTCGGCCTGCAGGGGCTGGCCATTTCCGAGGTCGCATATCAAAACGCAGTCGCCTTCGCGAAGGACCGGCTGCAAAGCCGCGCGCTGCGCGAAGACCAGCAGCACAAAGACAAACCTGCCGACCCCATCATCGTGCATCCCGATGTGCGGCGTATGCTGATGGACACCAAGGCGTTCAACGAGGGTGCGCGCGCGTTCGCATACTGGACCGGCCTGCACGGCGACCTTCTCCAGCGCAGCCCTGACGAGAAAGTGCGCGAAAAGGCGGGCGACTACATGGCGCTGATGACGCCGGTCGTGAAGGCTTTCCTGACGGAATTCGGCTCGCGCGGCTGCAATGACGCGCTGCAGGTCTTCGGCGGCTCGGGCTATGTCGAGGAATGGGGCATGTCGCAATTCGTTCGCGACATCCGCATCGCGCTCATTTACGAAGGCACGAACGGCGTTCAGGCGCTCGACCTCGTCGGGCGCAAGCTCGCCATGAACGGCGCGCGGCCCTTGATGTCGTTCTTCGCCGAAATCGATGAGTTCATCGCTGAAAATTCGAGCTCTGACGATTTGAAGCCGTTCATTGACGGTCTGGCGGATGCGCGCAAGCGTCTCGACGCCGGCACGCAATGGCTGATGAATAACGGTCTCGCCAATCCGAATGAAGCCGGCGCTGCGTCGACGGATTATCTGCGCTTGTTCGGCTATACGGCCTTCGCGCTGATGTGGGCGATGATGGCCAAGGCGGCTTACGCCAAGCTCGCCGAAGGCGTCGACGACGAAACATTCTATCGAAACAAGATCGCCACCGGGCGCTACTTCATCGACCGCATGCTGCCGGAAACCGCCGTCCATCTGACCAAGATCGAGGCTGGCGCGGAATCCATGATGGCGCTGGAAGCCGAGGCGTTTTGATTTAACGCGCCGGTTTCCGGCGCAGGGGAGGACTACGACATGCCGCGCGAACTCATCGGCGTACCCGAGCCGGAATGGGCCAAGGACGAAGCCCTGCAGCTTTATCAGGACAGCTGCCGCGCTTTCGCCGAAAAAGAGTGTCTTCCGCATAATGAGCGCTGGGAGAAGCAGGGCGAAGTCGATCGCGAAATCTGGAACAAGGCCGGCGCGGCGGGCCTGCTGGTTCCGGGGTGCCCGGAAGAATATGGCGGCGCCGGCGGCGACTATCGCTTTGATGCGGCTTTCGTCGAGGGCGTGCACGGCCACGGCGTTGAGAGCTGGGGCGCGGCGCTGCACAACTCGATCGTCGCGCCTTATATCTGGCACTACGGCACTGACGAGCAAAAGCAGCGCTGGCTGCCCAAGCTTCTGTCGGGCGAATATGTCGGCGCCATCGCCATGAGCGAGCCGGCTGCCGGTTCCGACCTCCAGGGCATCAAGACCACGGCGCTGCGCGACGGCAATGGCTATCGCGTCAACGGCTCGAAGACCTTCATAACCAATGGCGGTCAGGCGAATTTCATCATCGTCGTTTCCAAGACGGACCCGGCTGAAGGCGCGCGCGGCACGTCCCTGATGATCGTCGAAACCGATGAAGTCGAAGGCTTCCGCCGCGGCCGCAAGCTCGACAAGGTCGGACTGAAAGGTCAGGACACGTCCGAGCTGTTCTTCGACGACGTGCACATTCCGGCCGAGAACCTTCTCGGCACGGAAGAGGGCCAGGGCTTCTTCCAGCTCATGGAGCAGCTGCCTCAGGAGCGGCTGCAGATCGCGCTTCAGGGCGTGGTCATGATCGAGCTCGCGCTCAAGGAAACGATCGCTTACGTCAAAGAGCGCCACGCCTTCGGCAAGCCGGTGATCGCGTATCAGAACACGCAGTTCAAACTGTCGGAAGCCAAGACCGAAGCGACCGTCGCGCGCGTCTTCGTCGACCACTGCATCGAGCGGCTGATCAAGAAAGAGCTCGATGCGGCGACCGCGTCCATGGCCAAATACTGGGTCACCGACCTGCAGAACAAAATCGTCGATGAATGCGTTCAGCTGCATGGCGGCTACGGCTTCATGAATGAATATCCGATCGCCCGGATGTGGCGCGACGCGCGCGTCCAGCGCATCTATGGCGGCACGAACGAGATCATGAAGCTTCTCATTTCGAGGACGCTATGAGCGAAGCCGAAGCGCCGGCCGCGTTCGACGCGCCGGCGTTTTTCAGCGATCCGCGCTTTGCTCCGCCGGCCTCGAAACTTCTCGGCTGGACGCTTGAATCGTTCGACCAGGAAGCGGGCACGGTTGCGCTGAGTTTTGACGCCAAGCCGGAATTCACCAATCCTGGCGGCAATATTCAGGGCGGCTTCCTGGCGGCCATGTTGGACGACACGATGGGCCCCGCCGTCGTGGTGAAGTCGGGCGGACGTTTTTATGCGCCGACGCTGACCTTCAGCCTGAACTATCTGAAGCCGGTTTTTCCCGGGCGCGTGCGCGCCGAGGCGCGTTGCGTCAGGCTCGGAAAAACCATCGCTTATATGGAAGGCGTCTTGTACGACTCCGAGGGCGAGCCAGCCGTCACCGCAACGTGCTGCTCGCGCGTGATACCTTTCGAGAAGACGAGAAAGGGCTGATGGCGAAACATATCGCGACCGTTTCCTGGACAAGACGCGACGGCGATGATTTCGCCTCGGGAAAATATTCCCGTGCGCATCACTGGACGTTTGACGGCGGCCAGGTCGTTCCCGGTTCGCCCGCGCCGAGCGTCGTGCCTGCGCCGATGTCGGATCCCGCCGGCGTTGATCCGGAAGAGGCCTTCGTTGCGTCCTTGTCTTCCTGCCACATGCTGTTTTTTCTGTATCACGCCCAGCGCGCCGGTTTCTCAGTCGCATCCTATACGGATGAAGCTGAGGGCGCGCTGGGGAAGCGTTCCGACGGGCGCACGGCGATGGTTCGCGTGGCCTTACGTCCCGTCGTCGCCTTCGACGGCGAAACCGCCCCCACGCCCGAGCAGGTCGCCGAACTGCACCACCATGCTCATGAGAGCTGTTTCATCGCCAATTCGGTTGCGACTGAGATCGTGATCGAGACGCCGGCGAGCGCGACATGAGCACTACAGGTTTTATCGAATTGCCCCGCACAACGCGTCCGGGCGCGCGAAATATCGAACGCGCCTGAGAGCCGCCGGAATTTACGAGGAGACGCCCCAATGACCGAAGCCTATATTTACGACGCCGTACGCACGCCGCGCGGCCGCGGCAAGAAAACCGGTTCTCTTCACGAGATCACGGCGCTCCAACTCGCGGCGCAATCGCTCCAGGCCGTCCGTGACCGGAACGAGCTTGATGCAAGTCTCGTCGACGACGTCATTCTCGGCTGCGTCAGCCCGGTCGGCGAGCAGGGCGGCGACATCGCCCGCGCTGCGGTGCTGACAGCGGGTTATCCGGAAACGACCTCGGGCGTTCAGGTCAATCGTTTCTGCGCTTCAGGTCTTGAAGCCACGAACATCGCAGCCGCCAAGGTCATGTCGGGCGAAGCCGATTTCGCAGTCGGCGGCGGCGTTGAGGCGATGAGCCGGGTGCCAATGGGGTCCGATGGCGGCGCTATGATCGTCGATCCGGAAATGGCGTTCGACCATTATCTCGTGCCGCAAGGCGTCTCGGCGGATTTGATCGCGACGAAATACGGCTATAGCCGCGACGACGTCGATGCGTATGCGGTCGAAAGCCAGAAGCGCGCCAAGCAGGCCTGGGACGAGGGCCGCTTCAAAAAGTCTATCGTCGCAGTTCGCGACCAGCTCGGCCTCGAGATACTCGACCGTGACGAATATATGCGTCCGGAAACGGACATGCAGTCGCTGGCGTCGCTGAAGCCGTCCTTCGCGGACCTGGCCAAATTTGTCGGCCTGGACTCGGTCGCGGTGCAAAAGCACCCCGAGATCGAAGTCATCAACTACGTCCACCACGCCGGCAATTCCTCAGGCATCGTCGATGGCGCCTCGGCCATTCTGATCGGTTCAAAGGAAGCCGGCGAGCGCGCCGGACTTAAGCCGCGCGCGCGCATTCGCGGCATGGCCTCGATCGGCTCAGAGCCGACCATCATGCTGACGGGGCCTGCGCCGTCCGCGCGCAAAGCGCTCGCCAAAGCCGGCATGTCTAAGGACGACATCGACCTTTATGAAATGAACGAGGCGTTCGCGGCCGTGGTCTTGCGCTTCATGGAGGACCTCGACGTTCCCCACGACAAGGTCAACGTTAATGGCGGCGCCATCGCGCTCGGCCATCCGCTCGGCGCCACCGGCGCGATGATCCTCGGCACGCTGCTCGACGAGCTTGAGCGCACCGGCAAAGGCACGGCGCTCGCCACGCTCTGCGTCGGCGGCGGCATGGGCACGGCCACCGTCATCGAGCGGATATAATCAGACAATTTGATTAGGAGATTTCCAATGAGCCTCACGAATTTCCGTATGGAGACGGATGGCGACGGCGTCGCCGTGTTCACCTTCGACATGCCGGACGCGTCGATGAACGTGATTTCGGAAAGCGTCATCACCGACCTCGAAGCGATCGCGAAAACGATCGCCGAAGACGACGCCATCAAGGGCGCGGTGCTGACTTCGGGCAAGAAAGCGTTCTGCGCGGGCGCCGATCTGAAAAGCGTGTTCGGCGGCATTGAGGGCGCAGGCGCGGAAAAGACCGGCGATGAGCGCAAACAGATGATCTATGAGGCGGCGGGCCGTCTCAACAACACGCTGCGCGCCATTGAGACCTGCGGCAAGCCGGTGGCGGCTGCGATCAACGGGCTCGCGCTCGGCGGCGGTCTGGAAATCACGCTGGCGTGTCATTATCGCGTGGCGGCCGAAGGCGCACAGCTCGGCGTGCCGGAAACCCAGGTCGGGCTCTTTCCCGGCGGCGGCGGCACGCAGCGCATTCCGCGCCTGATCGGCGCGATGGACGCGCTGCAGATGATGGCGCAGGGCCGTCCTGTCGATGCGAATTGGGCGCAGCAAAAAGGCCTCATCCATGAGGTCGCGCCGGCAGCCGAAGTGGTGGATCGCGCCAAGGCTTGGATCAAGTCGGGCCCGGAAGCCAAACAACCCTGGGATCAGGACAAGTTCAAAATTCCGGGCGGCGGGCCTTACCATCCGGCGGGCATGCAGGTCTTTGGCGGCGCGCCGGCGATGATGCGGCGCGAGACGATGGGCAATTATCCCGCCATTCGCTACATGCTTTCATGCGTGTACGAAGGGCTGCAGGTGCCGATGGACGCCGCCATCCGCATCGAAACGCGCTATTTCGCCAAACTGCTGATGCGGCCTGAGAGCCACAACATGATCCGCTCCATCTTCGTCTCGAAGCAGGAGTTGGACAAAGGCGGGCGCCGTCCAGCCGGTCAAAGCAGGGGCGACATTAAGAAAATCGGCGTTATCGGCGCGGGCTTCATGGGCGCGGGCGTGGCCAATGTCGCTTCCAAGGCCGGCGTCGAAGTCGTCCTGATCGATCGCAGCCAGGAAGACGCCGATCGCGGCAAGGCGCATATCGAAAAAGACCTGTCCAAGCGCGTCGCCAAAGGCCGCATGGCGCAGGAGAAAGCCGACGCCCAGCTCGCGCTCGTTACGGCGACGACGGATTATTCCAAGCTGTCCGATGTCGACCTCGTCGTCGAAGCCGTTTTTGAGGACCGCGACGTGAAGGCGGCGGTGTTCAAGCAGATCGACGAACATCTCCCGGCCGGCGCCGTTCTGGGCTCGAACACCTCGACCCTGCCGATCTCCAGCCTCGCGGAGTCAGCGAAGAATCCGGAAGACTTTATCGGCGTGCACTTCTTCTCGCCGGTGGAGAAAATGCTGCTGGTCGAGCTGATCGTCGGCGATAAAACCTCCGACCACGCCATTAGCCGCGCCATCGACTTTGTCGGCAAGATCAAGAAGACGCCGATCGTTGTTTCCGACACGCGCGGCTTCTACGCCAATCGCTGCGTCATGCGTTTCATGGAGCAGGGCATGAGCATGCTGAGCGAAGGCTATAAGCCCGCGCTCATTGAAAACGGCGCGCGCATGGCCGGCATGCCGGTGGGCCCGCTGACCTTGCAGGACGAAGTCGCCATCGATCTCGGCTATCGCGTGCTGCAGGCGACGAAGCGCGACCTTGGCGCGGACTATGTCGAAACGCCTGTCGACCCGATCATCACGCGCATGTACGAGCTTGAACGCCTCGGCCGCAAGAACGGCAAGGGCTTTTATGCTTATTCCGACGACGGAACGAAGCGGCTCTGGCACGAGCTTGACCAGTTCGCCGTCAATGGCGTTCTCGAGGACCAGCCCGACGTCTCCGTCGTGCAGGACCGCATTCGTTATGCTCAGGCGATCGAAGCGGCGCGC
>JAUIEH010000547.1 GCA_030428405.1 Alphaproteobacteria bacterium | reverse complement strand
GGCGTGCGCGGGATTCCGACGCTGATGATCTTCAAGGGCGGCCAGGTCGCCTCGACCAAGATCGGCGCGATGCCGCAATCCAAGCTCAAGGAATGGATCAACGGCGCCGTCTGATCCGCCAGCCTGAATGCTAAACTGCGAAAAGGCGCGAGTACGGCTCGCGCCTTTTTCGTGGTCGGACCGCGGGTCGGCCTATGTCGCGTCAGGCTCTGCGGCTTCGCTGAGCGCCAGCGCTTCGCCGACGAGATAGAGCGAGCCGGTGATGAGCACGCGCGCGCTGACGCCGTTCTCGGCTTCAAGCGCCAATACGCCGGCCACGGCTTCTGTCAGCGAGTCGGCGGACGCGGCGTCGAAGCCGAAATCCTCGGCCGCTTCGGCGATGTCGTCGGCCGACCAGTGCTCGGTCTCGCCGGGCAGAGGCACGCCGACGACGGTGCGGGCAAGCCCCTGAAACACCTCGAGAAAATTCGGCAGATGCTTGTTGCGCTGCATGCCGATGACGAGCGCGAGCGGGCGCGGGTCGTCTTCGTCGAGATCAGCCATCGCGGCCGCGAGCGCTTCGGCGCCGAGCGGATTATGCGCGCCGTCGATGTAAACCGCGCCGCCCGCCTTGCGCGCAGCCATCGCCAGCGGACCGGCGTCAAGCTTTTGCAGACGGCCCGGCCAGCGCACGCGCTGCATGGCCTGGGCGGCTTCTGCGTCGGTCAGCGCCGGATAAGCGGCGAGCGCAGCCGCCAGCGCGACGCCGGCATTGGAGACCTGATGGGGGCCGACCAATGCAGGGCGCGGCAGCTCGATCAGGCGCGCGGCGGATTCATAGACCATGCGGTCGTTCTCGATGAAGGCGCGGAAATCCTTGCCCCAGACGATCGGGCGCGCGCCGACCGCGAGCGCTTCGGCCACAAGCGAGGCGCGCGCTTCCGGCGTCTGCGGTCCGATGACGGCGGGAACGCCGAACTTGAACACGCCGGCCTTTTCGCGCGCGATGCCCGCGATGTCGGCGCCGAGAAAGGCCTCGTGGTCACGTCCGACAGGGGTCGCCACCGCGCAGGCGGGCTCATCGAAGACATTGGTGGCGTCGAAGCGCCCGCCGAGCCCGACCTCGATCAGCGCGATGTCTGCGGGCGTTTCGGCGAATGCGAGGAAGGCGGCGGCGGTGGTCGCTTCGAAAAATGTCAGCGGTCCGCCCGCATTGGCAGTCTCCACGCGCTCAAGCGCGTCGATCAGCGCGTCATCGCCGATTTCCCGACCGGCCACGACGATGCGCTCATTGAAGCGGATGAGATGAGGCGAGGTGTAGACATGCGCCGTGCGGCCGGAGGCCTCGGCGATGGCGCGCAGATAAGCGGTGGTCGAGCCTTTGCCATTGGTGCCCGCGACATGGATGACCGGCGGCATGGCCAGATGCGGATTGCCGAGCGCGTGAAGGACGCCGCGCACGCGGTCGAGGCTGAGGTCGATTTTCTTCGGGTGGAGGCTCTCAAGACGCCGCAAGGCGGCCTGAACACGAACCGAGGTTCTATTCATCGTCTCCCGTCTCGCCGCCATCGGTGATGATGTCGGGCGCGGGCGGAGGCTTGGCGCCGTTGAGGCCCGCATCATGCGGCAAAGCGCCGTTGAGCCGGCCGTTCGCGCGCGCGCGCACGGGTGCGGGCTGGTGCGTCAGGTGACGCAACAGCGCTGCGATCGTGGTCTTCATGTCGCGGCGATGCACGACGCGGTCGATCATGCCCTTGTCGAGCAGATATTCGGCGCGCTGAAAGCCCGGCGGCAGCTTTTCGCGGATGGTCTGTTCGATGACGCGCGGGCCGGCGAAGCCGATCAGCGCGCCCGGTTCTGCGAGATGCACGTCGCCCAGCATGGCGTAGGAGGCCGTGACGCCGCCCGTGGTCGGGTCGGTCAGGACGACGATA
>JAUIEH010000546.1 GCA_030428405.1 Alphaproteobacteria bacterium | reverse complement strand
TTTCCGGCAGCACGTCTTCGCCGGCGGCGCGCATATGGTCGATGGCGTCGCCGACCGTCCAGAACTCCGGCGCAGCGACGAATTCGCGCTGCATTAATCGGCCGACGGACTCTTCTTCGAAGGCCAGGCTGTCTTCGACGAGCGCGCGGTCTTCCTTCGGCACCGCGGCGAGCACGTCCTCGCGCCGGTCTTCGTCCAGGCTTTCAACGATCAGCGTGGCGTCGTCGGAATCCAGCTCGGTGACGGCGGCGGCGAGCTGAGCGGCCGGCAAGGCGTCAACGGCGATTTCGCGGACGTCCTCATCGAGCTCGGTCAGAATATCGGGCGTGAACGCTTCTGGATGAAGTGCTGCGAGCCCGCGCACATCGTCGCCGGAGAGCTGGTCGAGAATGGCGGCGGCGTCAGCGAAGTGCAGATCCGCGAGCACGGCCTCGACGCCTTGTGCGTCTTCAGCCTCGATTGCTGTCTCCAGCGCCTCGACGCGCAGCGCGTCGCGCTCTTGCTCGTCCTCTTCGGAGGCGCGCACTTCTTCATACTGATCGCTCAATGCGGCCTCCGGGATGAACCAAGCGGGCGATGCTACGCGCGTCGCGGTCCCATTGCGAGGGCTCGCGCGGAGCGGCGGCTTGCACGCTGTTCACAATCTGGGGTTAGCTTCGTGTCGCGTCGCGTTGCAGCTTGGGGGCAAGCCATGGAAGTGCTCGACCTGTTCCTTCAACAGCGCGAGTTCAACCCGCTGCTATTTCCCTGGACCATCTCGATCATGATCGCGGTCGTCTCGGTCCTGATATGGGGCGTCGCGGCGCCGGCGCGTGACGAAAATGGCGATATCGTCATTCGCTCGACCGGTCTCTTCAAAGGCGCCATCGACACAGTATTCGACCGCCCGCGCACATTCGCGTTTCTCGCGCTGACCGGCACACTCGCCAGCCTCGTCGTAACCTATCTGGAAATCATGTGGCACTGGTCCGCCACCGGGCTATGGCTCGTCGTGAATTCCGCCCTCGCCTTTTATTGGCATCGCGCGATCCTGCGACGCGAGCGAGATGCGGCGCCTCAAGAAGGCGACATGCTCCATCTTGGAGCGAGGCTCATCGCCATCACCGTTCTGTCAGGGGCAGCTTTCGTCGCTGTTGCATTTATCTGCTTTGCGCCATGGCTCGCCACGCGAATAGATGCGGTCGCTTATGCGGGCATTGTGCTGGCGACGCCGCTGCTTGCGGTTGTTACAATTTATTCTGTGCGCGCATCACTCGCCATTCCCGCGACGGCCATCGGCGCGCCTCCGATGACCATCGCGCACGCTGTAAGTTACGGGCGCTGGACGGGCGCGCCGCTCTTCGCTGCATTGTTTATGATCGTAGTGATCACCAGTTTTTGTGCGGTCGCGGCGTCGCAAGCGTGGATTGCAGCTGAGACAGCGCTCGATCCAGACGCCGACGCGAACGTAATGCTCGTCGGACCTGGAGTTCATTTTGTTATTAGGGATTTTCTGTACGTGATCGAAAACGCCATCTGGACCGTCAACACCCTGCTGTGCGTGTCGGCCGTCTCGCTGGCGTATCGGGCGTGGATGCGCCCCGCCGCCGGCGAAGCGCCGGCGCAGACATCTCAATGAAGGGAGTTTGGTGCGGTCGAGAAGACTCGAACTTCCACGGGTTTTACCCCACAGCGACCTCAACGCTGCGCGTCTACCAGTTCCGCCACGACCGCACTAAGGGGGCGCGAAATAGCAAATGCCGAGGGCCAAGGGAAGCCCGCACGATCAAGCCGCATCAACCGCCGGCGTAGAAGTCATGCACATCAGCAACATCGGTCAGCGTGATGGCGACCTTTTCGCCCTGCACTTCAACGCTGCCGCGCGCGATCGGATAATTATTGGCGAGCACCCAAAGCTCGTCATCCTCGCCGGTCTC
>JAUIEH010000545.1 GCA_030428405.1 Alphaproteobacteria bacterium | reverse complement strand
GACGACGAAGGCCAGGACCTGCTCGCCCCATTTCGGGTCGGGCGCGCCGATGACGGCGGCGCCGGATACGGCGGGATGAGCCAGGAGCGCGTCTTCAACCTCGCGCGGATAGACGTTGAAGCCGCCGGTCACGATCATGTCCTTGGCGCGGTCAACGATGGTGAGATAGCCGTCCTTATCCCGCACGGCGACGTCGCCGGTGTGAAACCAACCGCCCTTGAACGCGGCTTCGGTTTCTTCGGGTCGCTTCCAATAGCCCTCCATGACTAATGGTCCGCGTACGCATATTTCGCCCGGCTGGCCGTCCTCGACTGGGTTCATGTCGGGATCGAACAGCTCGACATTGACGAACAGGCTCGGCAGGCCGCAGCTCGCCAATCGTTCGGGCTTGGAGAGGTCGTGATCGACCTTGCGCAAGGAGGTGACGACATTGGGCGCTTCGGTGAGGCCATAGAGCTGCTGGAAGACAGGGCCGAACACGCCGATCGCTTCGGCGAGGCGTTCCGGCGACATGGGCGAAGCGCCGTAAATGATCGTCTCCAGCGACGAGAGATCATGTTCCTGACGCGCGGGATGGTCGAGCACGACATAGATGATGGTCGGGACCATGAGAGTCGCGGTGATGCGATCGCGCTCAATCAGCTCACAGAAGGCTTTCGGGTCAAAGCCCTGGGCGAGCCGGACATAGCCGCCGCGGACAAACACCGGATATAGACACGCGCCCGCAGCGTGGCTGATGGGCGTGACGGCGAGGAAGCGAATGTCGTCGGGCCAGTCCCAATCCGCGAGCATGTGATTGATCGCGCAGACCAGGCCGCGCTGTTTATGCATCACGCCTTTGGAGCGCCCGGTCGTGCCGCCGGTATAAGCGATATAGGCAAGCGAATCCGGATCGGATTCATCCTTCAGCGGCGCCGGGCCGAGTTTTTCACCCTCCGCATGCAAATCAATCGCGCCGTCCATCGGGCCCAGACTGAACACCTTGCGCACGCTCTTGGCGTTTTCCGCAATGCGCCGCCCGCGCTCCTCGAAGGCGAGCGGGTCGACGATGATCGCGGCGATTTCGGCGTCGTCGACGACGAAGGCCTGGTCGGGCTCGGCGGCGAGCGGATGCATCGGCGTATAGCGCAGGCCCATGGCGATCGCGCCCATGGTCGCGGCAAGCACGTCGATGCGGTTCGACGTCAGCGCGCACACGCCCTCGCCAGGCTTTAGTCCGTGTGCTTTGTAAACTGAAATAGCGCGGGCCAGCGCGTCGCCGAACTCGGCATAGGTCCATGACAAGCGGTCGTCGGCGAGACACGGGCGATCGGCATAGCGGTGAATCGCGTTGATGATGATCGAGGCGATCGTGCCGCCGCTATGCAGACTGTCCATGGCGTCCTCCGCGTGTCGGGCCGATTGGCCTCATTTCTTGCGAGGAAGCATCGGGCGCAGAACGCCCTTCTGTCCAGAGGCGCAGCGCAAAGCGCGGCGCATGGCCGCTTCGCCGGACCTACTCCGCGAAAACGCCGACGCCGTCGATCAGCAGAGCCGCGCGCAAGGCCTCGAGCCCGTCCTCGCCGGAAACGCGGATGCGCCCGCCTTCGAGAATGGCGGACAAGAAGGCTTTGACTCCTTCGCCGAGACTGTCGCGCGCCTGCTCGGTCTGCGCGAAATTTTCATTCAGCGCGAAGGGCGTGGTGTTGGAGAAGGTCTTATTGACGAAATCGACCTCGACGACGCCGGAGGGATACGTCACGCGCATGGTGCGCTCGAGCGTCTCGGCGAGCCGGCTTGCGTGCAGGATCGCCTCAACGCCGTTCTCGAAAATGAGCCGCGCATCGGCTTCATCGGCGAAGGGCGTGCGCGAGGAGCGCGTGCGGCTTTGCATCTCATCGACGGGCGCGCGGCCGGAAATGCGGCGCGACAGATCG
>JAUIEH010000544.1 GCA_030428405.1 Alphaproteobacteria bacterium | reverse complement strand
TTATTTGCGCGCGACTGGATATCCGCGGCGGCCTTGCAGCAGCACGAAGCAGCTTATGCGGCCGCGAGTTCAGGCGTTGACTACGCCGCTTCGCGCGTCAGCGTCGCGCAACGAAATCTCAACAACACAACGCTGCACGCGCCATTCGACGGACGCATCGCCGAGCGCGCCATCGAGCCGTTTCAGGAGCTCGGCGCCGGCCAGACGGCGTTTCGGCTCAACGGTGAAGACGCCTTGCAAATCGCATTCACGGTCCCGGAAAGCGGGCTCAATCAGATCGAAATCGGTCAGAGCGTTGAAGTGCGCGCAGCCACCGTTGACGGCGCATTCGCAGCCCGCATCACCGAGATCGCCGCAACCGCGCGCGATGGCAACGCCTTTCCAGTCGAGGCGGGATTGCTGAATCCGTCAGCGGATTTACGTCCGGGAATGACGGCGCAGGCGACGCTGCAAATCCGCGGCGATGAAGTCGGCGAAGGCGGTTTCCTCGTGCCCCTGACCGCGATTGCTCCGGGCGAAGACGGCCAGCATGGTTATGTCTTCCGCTTCAACGCCGAAGCTGGCGCTGTTGAACGGGTCTCCGTGCGCGCCGGCGGCGTGCGCGGCAATCTCGTAGCCATCACGGAAGGCCTTGAGAGCGGCGACATCATCGCGTCAGCCGGCGTCTCTTTCTTGCTCGACGGACAGGAAGTCCGCCTTCTCAATCCTCAGATTGCGGGCTGATCATCATGGGCGGCATCACACGATTTGCACTGACGAATTCGCGGGTCACCATAGTTTTTACGCTTCTGGTCGCGATCATGGGCGTCCTGATCTATCTCGACTATCCGCGCCGGGAAGACCCCTCGATTACGATCCGTGAGGCCATCGTCACTGCGCGCTTCGCCGGCATGGCGCCCACGCGGGTTGAGGATCTGATCACGCGCCCGATTGAGGAAGCCGTTCGGGAAATTCCCGAGGTCGACGAAATCCGCTCCGACTCGCGCACGGGCGTCTCCATCATCCATGTCGGCGTGCGCGACGAGGTCACCGACCTTGAAGCCGTCTGGCGCGCCCTGCGCGACGCGATGAGCGATGTCGCCGCTGAACTGCCCGACGGCGTCGACGGTCCCTATGTGAATGACGATGTCGGACTGACGGCTGTGGCTTCGATCGCGTTGTGGGCGGACGGGTTCAGCCTGTCTGAGCTCAACAATGTCGCGGAAGATTTACGCGCGGACCTCTACACGCTGGAAGGCGTTCGCAGCGTTGAATTATTCGGCGTGCAGGACGAGCGCATCTTTATCGAAATGTCCAACGCGCGCCTCGCCGAATATGGCGTCAGCCCGGGCGTCATTGTGGATGCGCTTCGCACCCAGAACATCATTCTGCCCGGCGGCGTTGTCGACGCTTCAGGCGTGAATGTCGTGATCGAGCCCTCGGGCGACTTTGAAAGCGTCGACGACATCGCCGACGTCATGTTCACGATACCGACGACCGGCGACGTGGCGCGCGTCTCCGACATCGCTGACGTGCGCCGCACCTTTGTCGACCCGCCGGAACGCCCCGTCTTTTTCAATGGCGAACCCGCGATCGTTCTCGCCGTCTCGATCCTCGACGGGGTCAACAGCGTCGAGTTCGGCCGCAGGCTCACGCGCCAGGTCGAGATCGCTGAGAACGCACTGCCCATCGGCTATGTGCTCGAATTTGCAACCTTCCAGCCCGAACTCGTCGAGGCCGCCGTCGCGGGCGCGGTCAATAATCTCTATCAGACGCTCGCCATCGTGCTGGTCGTCGTGATGGTCTTTCTTGGTGTTCGCACCGGCCTCATCGTCGGCGCCATCGTGCCCTTGTCCATGCTGCTCGCCATCATCGTGATGCGCCTGCTCGACATCGAACTGCAGCGCGTCTCGATCGCAGCGATGATCATCGCGCTGGGCC
>JAUIEH010000543.1 GCA_030428405.1 Alphaproteobacteria bacterium | reverse complement strand
AGGCGTGCGTGCGACTTGCCGAAGTGATCTGCGTTCTGCGCGAACAGGCCGAGATCGACGAAAATCTCAGCGTCCAGGAAGTCCTCGACGCCTTTCAGGCGCGCGTTTACGGCCCCTTGCTGATGCTGCCGGCGGTCATCGCCGTGTTTCCCGTCATCGGCGCTCTGCCGGGCGTTTCTCTGGCGATGGCGTCCATTCTCACGCTGGGCTCGTTGCAACTCGCGATCGGCCTGCGCAAACCCTGGCTGCCGGGCGTGTTGCGCCGCGTCTCTTTCTCAAGCGCGCGTGCGCAGGCGGTGTTGAACGGGCTCGAGCCCTGGGCGCGGCGCTTTGACCGCGTCTTGCGCCCGCGCATGCGCTTTTTGTTCAGCTGGCCGGGCATTCATCTGACCGGCTTGCTCTGCGTCTTTGTTGGTTTGCTGACAATGATCGGCGCGCTTGCGCCCGGCCTGATCGTGCCGCCGGCATTGCTCATGATACTGATTGCATTCGCGCTGATCGCCACGGATGGCTGGCTGCTTGTCGCATGCGCCGGGTTGGCGGCTGCGACGGCGATGGGCGGGCTCTGGCTCGTGCAGCGGATTGACTGGCCGGACTGGGTCCCGATTTTGAGCGCGCTCTAGGTTCAGCTCAGCGCCTGATAAGCATGACGCAGAACGGGAAGCTCACGGATCATCGCCTCGCGCCCAAGCGCGATCAACTCCTCGGCTTTGGCGAAGTCGAGCAGACCGATATGGGCCGTCTTTGGAATGACGAACACGTCGGGCGGGTCGCCGGCGAGGCGCGATCGGCCGAGCCGGTCCATGATCAGATTGAGCGCGCCGAGCATGACTGTGCCGATGCCGGGCGCTTTTTCGTGGTCGCCGAATAGCTGGCGCATCACTAGGCGTTCCGGGCGAACCTTGTTGAGGGTCAAAGCCGTGCCGCCGCTTAAATCTTCGTCCATGCGGTCTGGCGAGGCGATGACGGAGCCGAACGCGTCGCCATGCAGACCCACGGCGATGACCAGGCGCGCGCCAAGCGCTCTGCATACGGATACAGGCACCGGGTTGACCAGTGCGCCGTCGATCAGCCAGCGCCCGTCAATATTGATCGGCGTAAATGCTCCGGGCAAAGCATATGAAGCGCGAATGGCGGGAATGAGCTCGCCCTCGCGCAGCCAGGTCTCGTGACCGGTCGCAAGCTCGGCTGCGACGGCCACGAATGGTTTCGGCAAATCCTCAATGCGGACATCGCCGAGATGGGGCGCCATCGCCTTGGCGAGGCGTTCGCCCGCAAGAAGCCCGCCGCCGCGCAGCCTGAAATCGAGAAAACTCATCATGCGTCGGCGCGTCAGCGACAAGGACCAGTCACGTAGTTCGTCGAATTTGCCGGCGAGATAAGAGCCGCCGACGAGTGCGCCGATGGAGGAGCCGACGACGATATCGGGCTCAAGTCCTTCTTCGAGCAGGACTTCCAGCACGCCGATATGCGCCCAGCCGCGTGCAACGCCGCCGCCCAACGCCAGTCCTATAGAGGGGCGCGCACGCCGGCGCGCCTCTTCGCTTGGATGATCTGTCTCGCTTTGGGCGCTGAACATGGCCATGAGCGCTGCCTTTCAAGACTCGGGCGACTTCACGCGTGATTCGGATATTTCCCTGACTCCGCGGCGCAAACACGCCGCCAATGCGCCTGAAACGGGCAGCCGTGTTAAAATTTTTTGCGCGCCATGGTTTCGTCAAAAAACCTAATAAAATTATGATCTTGTTGTTGATGTTCGGATTGGCCGCGCGACCGGCATGCGAATTTGCTTGCAAGGCAGGGCGAGCTTTCATATCCTGTTAAGTCTCGCCGCGTATTTCGTTGCGTCGCGCCTGTCGGTGTTAACCATCGGCGGGCCGGTGGTAGCTACGGCTCGGATCAAGCGCTCAGCGCAGAAGTTCGAGTT
>JAUIEH010000542.1 GCA_030428405.1 Alphaproteobacteria bacterium | reverse complement strand
TCCTGTTCGACCTCAATCTGACCGCCAAGATCGCGCGCATCGCCGGTCCGCTGAACGATTGCACCGTCATAGAAGTCGGGCCCGGTCCGGGCGGGCTGACGCGCGCGCTGCTCGCGGCGGGCGCAGCGCGGGTCGTCGCAATCGAGAAGGATCAGCGTTTCTTAGGCGCGTTGCGCGACATCGCGGACGCCGCCCCCGGTCGCCTGGAAATCGTTGAGGCCGACGCCTTAAAGACCGACGAACCCGACTTGCTCAAACGCTTCGGCGCCGGCGGTCCGGGCGTCGTCGTCTCAAACCTTCCGTATAATGTCGGCACGCCCTTGCTGATCAAATGGCTGACGGCCGCGCGCTGGTGGCGCTCTATGACGCTGATGTTCCAGAAAGAAGTGGCCGAGCGCATCGTCGCAGAGCCGAGAATGAGCGCCTATGGCCGGCTCAGCGTCATCGCCCAGCTTCAGGCCGCCCCGCATCTTGCGCTGGAGGCGCCGGCGCGCGCCTTCACCCCGCCGCCGAAAGTCGACAGCGCGGTCGTCCATTTTGATCCGCACCCGACAGGCGGTTGCGCAGATATCGGCGAGGTCGAGCGCGTCACGGCGGCGGCCTTCGGACAAAGGCGCAAAATGCTGCGTGCAAGTCTGAAAGCCGTCGCGCCCGCGCGCGGCGTTGAGGCCTGGCTCATGGAGGCGAGCATCGACCCTCAGGCGCGCCCGGAAACCCTGCCGCCCGAGGCGTTTGCAGAACTCGCGGAGCTGCGCGCTGAGCGCTAGGCGTCGGTGTCGACGAGCAAATCGTTGACGAAGCCGGTGAGCCAGGGCTGGCGGAACCGCTTTAAGCGTTCGGCGCGCAGAATCACATCGACCGCGGCCGCGGTCTTGTCGACATCGTCATTGACCAGAACATAATCATATTCGAGCCAATGCGTGATTTCCTTGACGCCGCCGTCGAGACGCTGGGCGATGACGTCGTCCGCATCCGAAGCGCGCGTGCGCAAACGGCGTTCCAGCTCATCCATTGACGGCGGCAGTATGAACACGGAGACGACGTCGTGGTCGCGCTCCTGCAGCATTTGCTGGGCGCCCTGCCAGTCAATGTCGAGCAGGACGTCCTGACCGTCGCGCAGGATCTCAAGCACCGGCGCCTTCGGCGTGCCGTAATAATTTCCGTGCACCAACGCCCATTCGTAGAAATATCCATTGTCGCGGCGGCGTTCGAATTCGTGCTTGGAGATGAACTGATAATCGACGCCATCGACCTCGCCTTTGCGCGGCGCGCGCGTGGTCGCGGAAATCGACAGCGTCAGATCGTCATGAGTATGGCGCAGCCGGTTCGACAGCGTTGTCTTGCCCGCGCCTGACGGGCTGGAAATGACGAACAATATGCCTCGGCGGCGCCGGATCTTACTCGACATTTTGGACCTGCTCTCGGAACTGCTCGATCGCCGCTTTCAAGTCGAGCCCGATTCGGGTCAACGCGATGTCCGCGGATTTCGAGCACAAAGTGTTGGCTTCACGCATGAATTCTTGAGACAGAAAATCGAGCTTGCGTCCGACAGGCCCGCTCGCGCCGAGCATCTCGCGCGCTGCATCGATATGGGCGGACAACCGGTCGAGCTCTTCGCGCACATCGGCTTTCGAGGCGAGAATGGCGACTTCTGCGGCGAGACGCTGCGGGTCGATGTCCTGTTCGATCAGTTCGGACAATTTGGCGTTCAGTCGCTGCTTCAGCATTTCCGGCGCATCCGCAGCCGCGCGCGCGGCATCCGCGCGCAGTTCAGCGATGCGGTCGATGACATCGCTCAGCACCGGCGTCAGGGCTGCGCCCTCGGCGTCACGCGCCGCGCCGAGCGCCTCAATCGCTTCGTTCAGCGAGGCGAGCATGGCGACGTCCAGACGCGCGCGCGCGTCTTCGTCATCTTGCGCCGCGGCGAC
>JAUIEH010000051.1 GCA_030428405.1 Alphaproteobacteria bacterium | reverse complement strand
TTGCGGTAAGAGTACGAACGCGGCGGGTGATGCGCATGACGGCCCCCTGGTCACATCGTCTCGGACCGTCAGCTTTGCATAACGAATGCTCGCGCGCCAAGCGTAACGCCTGGGCGGTGTTGCAAGCAGCGGGCGAAGAGCCGGCTCAGTGAGCGCCGAAGCGGACCAGTCGGCCCGGGCGTTCATCCGTGACCTTGCCGCGATCGGCCACTTGCCGTCCGGAGACGAAGGTCGCGCGATAACCGCGAGCATCCTGCAAGAGGCGCTGACCGCCAGCGGGCAGGTCGTGGATCATGCGCGGGGCTGCGAGTGATAATTCGTCCACGTCGATAATGTTGATGTCGGCTTTCAGACCGGTGCGCAGCCGGCCGCGATCGGAAAAGCCCGCGAAGTCCGCCAGATCCGAGGTCAGCTTTTTGACCGCGCCGGCGACATCGAGGCCGGCTTGCGCTGCGCGGTCGCGCGCCCAATAGCTCAATAGGAAGGTCGGAAAGCTCGCATCGCATATCGTGCCGACATGCGCGCCGCCATCGCCGAGGCCCATTATGGCCTTGGGGTGATTCAGCATGGTCAGCACGTTGTCGTAATTAAACTCCGTATAATTATAAATCGGCAAATAAATCAGCGCCTCGCCGTCCTGCGCGATGACGGCGTCGTAGAGCGCTTCCCACACATTCACGCCATCGCGCTCGGCGCGCGCGCCGATGGCGTTCTCCGCAGGTTGGGCGTAGTCGGGCGGATCGCCCAGCGCGAAGAGTTTCTTGGCCGCGAAATCCATGTGCTCGATAAGCATGTCGGCGAGCGGCGGGGCGGAAGAGCCTTCGCCGGAAACCTTGTCAGACTTCTCCGCCAGGAGCTGGGCGCGGAACTCCGGCGTCTTCATGATCGCCACGCGCTCTTTGAGAGGCTTGTCAGCGATTTTCTTGTAGCTCGGATAACCCATGAAGGGATGGAACGTGCACTGAAGACCAAGGATGACGCCGATGGCGCGCGGCGCGACCTGCACGCGCGCATCCACGCCTTCCGCGTTGAGGCGCTCGATGCGGCTCAGGATGCGCTTCCACTGGTCGGGCGCGAAATCGCGCTGCATCAGCGACATCGAGAACGGGCGCCCGCCCGCGGCGCGGGCATAGGCTTCGATGATGTCGAACTCTTCGTCGAAGGCGTCGCCCTCGCGCTCGAGGTTGAAGTCGGAGACCGCCTGCACGGCGCCGAAACCCAGACCGTCAAACGCCGAGGCTATGCCAGTCAGCTCGTGCGTCGTCGCTTCGCTCGCGGGCGTCCAGTCGCCGTCAGCCGTTTTGTGAATATCGGTGCGCCCGGTCGAAAACCCGACCGCGCCGGCCTTCATGCCTTCGCGCACAATGTCGCGCATGCGCGCGACGTCGTCCTCGGTCGCCTGTTCGGAAAACAGAGCGCGCTCGCCCATGACGAAAACGCGCAACGGGTCGTGTGTCATCTGGGCGGCGATGTCGATGGTGCGCGACTGACGCTCCAGCGCGTCAAGATATTGCGGGAAGCTCTCCCATTCCCAGGTCAGACCTTCGGCAAGCGCAGAGCCGGGGATGTCCTCAACGCCTTCCATCAGCCGGATGAGCCTGTCGTGATCGCTCGGCCGCGCAGGCGCGAAACCGACGCCGCAACTGCCCATCACAGCGGTCGTCACGCCATGGTCGATGGAGGGGCGCATCTCCGCGTCCCAGCTCGCCTGACCGTCATAATGGGTGTGAATGTCGAGAAAGCCTGGCGTCGCCAGCGCGCCCTCGGCGTCGAAGGTGCGCGCCGCAGCAGAGCTGACCTCGCCAAGCTCGACGATGCGTCCGTCCTTCACGCCGATATCGCCGCGCCAGGGCGCGCCGCCGTCGCCGTCCGCGATCATGGCGCCGGTGATTTTCAGATCGAGTGTCATGGCTCGGGCGCTCCCTGGACGCTGTTCTTTTCGGTCGCATTTATGGACGCGCAGGCGCGCGATGTCATCTGAGGCAAAGCGCGCCGCCGTCCGTGCATCTCGACAACGAAGCGGATTGTGAGCGTCGCATCCGGCTTACGCTCGAATGGCTTCACCGGCCAAAGCGGCGCCACGACATGGCGAGTGCGGCGCCGGCGATAAGGTGCCAGACGCCCCAGGTGGCCGTGATGGCCGCTGCGCCGCCGAGGCCGTGGAACTGGCTCAACAGGATGACCAGGCCGAGGCCGGAATTCTGAATGCCGACCTCGAAGGCGAGGGTGCGTCGCTGTGCGTCCGGGAAGCGGGCGATGAGCGCGATGAGAAAGCCCAGTGCGAAGCCGGCGGCGTTGTGGGCGGCGACAATGGGAATGATGAGCGCGCCATATCTCAACGCGATGTCGAAATTGAGCGCGACCCCGACAACGACCAGCGTCGCCAGTCCCAGCGTTGCGGCGAAAACGACGGGCCGGCGGAGAAACTCGGCGGTCTGCGGGCGCAAGGCCGAGAGCCCGAGACCGAGTGCGAGCGGAACGCCGAGCAGCAGAGTCGTCTGTATAATGAATGACGCCGCGTTGATGTTGAGCGCGTCTACAAGCTCGCGCGTCGGCGGATATAGGCCGCTCCAGAAAATGATCGCCGCTGGCGTCAATAGCGGCGCGAGCGCGCTTGAGATCGCGGTCAGCGAAACTGACAGCGCTGCGTCGCCGCGTGCAATCAGCGTCAGCAGATTGGAGACGCTGCCGCCGGGACAACACGCGACAACGATCATGCCCAGCGCAATGGACGGGCTCGGCGCAAGAACCGGCAACAAGGCGAGCGTGAGAAGCGGGAGGCCGATGATCTGTGCGGCGAATCCAACGAATGGCCGCAGCGGACGCGACTTCAGAAAGGCGAAATCAGCCGGTTTCAGCGACAGGGCGACGGCTAGCACCATCAGGAACAATATCGCAGCCAGCGCCAGCTGCACGCTTGGGTTCAGCGCAATTTCAATCTGGTCGAGTTCGCCGGCCATTCAGTCTTCCCGTTCAGCCGCGCCAAGCTGCCATGCAAAGACGCGCGGCGCCACGACGGCGGCTGAAGCTTGTTCGATGGTGAGGCGATCCGTTAGCCTGTTGGAAGTTCTGGTTCGGCGGCCATAGTTCGCCGGTAGTGCGTAGCGGAGGGACATTTATCATGGGACGACTGAAATGGCTGTTCATCGCCATCCCAATTCTTCTTCTGGCGAGTTGCATCGTCCCGTTCGTTTTCATGTTTTCGAACGCGGTTTCAGATGAAGCGCGTGAAACCATGGACGGCGCCATTGTCGCGCTGGCGGATAATGACGCAGAGGCGTTTCGCGGCTTCCTCGATAACAGCGTGAACACGCAGGAACTGAACCGCGCTTTGCCCCAGCTGATGGCGGTTGTGCCGGAAGGTCCGATCACCGAATGCAATCTGCGCAGCTTTTCGTTCAATGAGAACGGTTCAGGCGCGACCCGCGTGAAAACGTCCGACGTCACGCGCGTCTGCATGCTGGCCGGCGGCCTGATCACGGCGCGGTTCCAACTCGTCGAAGACGCCAATGGCGCGCGCATCACCGGCGTGAACGTATCGCGCGGCGATACGACCCAAAACGAGGATGAGGGCGAGGACGGCTGACGCGCGGCGACAGGTCGAAACGCCGCTTCCCGCGCGCATTTGACCAAGGGCGATTGGCGCCCAAATTGCTGAATTGCGGCCGACGAATACGATGGTCCTCGTCGGCTGGATTGGATGACGCGAATGCCGCACAGGCGCGATCTATACCATTTGCTTCAGGACGCGAGCTTCATTCTGGCGTTTGTCGGCGGCGGCGTTTTCGTCCTGGCCGCGATCGCAGCGATTGCGGCGGCGCCATGCGTCGCCGGTCTCGCCATCTGTGCGTTCTTTCACACCGGGTGGCTCGTTGAGGCCGTCGGGCTCGCATTGTGCGTGCCCTGGGTGATGTTCGTCGTCTGGCCTGTTCTGAAGCGCTTCGCCGCTTCGCCGGCCTGACGCTGCCGCACCATCCTCAGCCGCCTTTGAATTGCGCCAGGCGCGCGCCCGTATCGGTGATGGCGGGATAGTCGCGTTCCAGCTCGGTCTTCAGACCCTGCGCGACCGGCTCGCTCTCATAGATGCGATGTAAGTCCTTATACGCAATAACTGTCTCGCGGCTATTGGCGGCGATCTCCGCTGCGCGCGCTGCGACGAGGGCGTCGAGCGCGTCCTTGTCGACAGCGGCGTCATTGGCGAGCCCCCAGCTCGCCGCATCCGCGCCAGAGAAAGTGCGCGCCGTGTAGGCGAGTTCCTTGGCGCGGCGAAGCCCGGCATAAAGCGGCAGGTTCTGGCTCATGCCCCAGGTCGGGCGGATGCCGAACTTGGCGTGGGTGTCGCCGAATTTCGTATCAACGGTCGTATAGAGAAGGTCGCAATGGAGCGCGAGTTCGAGCGCGCCCGTGAAGCAGAAGCCATGCACCTTGGCGATGACCGGGATCGGGCAGTCTCGCATGGACGCCACGATCCGGTCCGCGAGGTCGCCGAGCAGACCGGAGATGCGGCCCGCCTCGGGCTCGATATCCTTGAGATATTTGAGGTCGACGCCGGCGGAAAAACACCTGCCCGCGCCCTGCAGAATCACGACGCTGTTTTCCCGATCGTCGGCGAGTGATTCAAGTGCGACGGTCAGCGCTTCCAAAAGCTCTCTGGACAGAGCGTTCATGGCGTCGGGTCGGTTCAGCGTGATGGTCATCACGCCGTCGGCGCGCTCGACAATCAATGTATCGGACATGAGGGCTCCCCGAGCGCGCTATTGGGATTATTCAGCCGCCGCATCCGCCCAGGGCGGGCCGGGCGCCTCGACGGGCGCTGTGAGGTCGAAGGCCGCGCGGAAGATGCGGTTGGGGCGTGAGAGCTGATAGACGAATGTTTCGCCGGGCGAAATTTCCAGGCGCCAGACATTTGTCACAGATGCGCTCAGGCCTTCGCGCTCGAACAAGGCGATGGATTCTTCATCGACCGGAAAATCCTGCGCATTCGGCGTTCCGCTCGCGGCATCGCTGTCGCCGCCATAATTGGTGACGGCGTCGGGCGTTCCATCTTCATGGCGATGATCATGTTTCAGACGCAGACCCGCCTCGGTGCGCGTCACGACCCAGACGCGCGAGCGGTCCGCGCCGACATGCAGCGGGATGCGGATTTCATCCGCGCTGCAATCGCGCACATGCATGACGAGGCGCTCGGTCGCGAACGCCGAACCCTCATCCGCCGGATCGGTCGAGACCATTCGCCCTTCATAGGCCTGGCCGCATAATTCGCTCAGTGCAGCGAAGAACGCATCAGCATGCGCGCGCGAGGCGGGCGCGCTCTGCAGGCTCGCACAGGCGGCGAGGACGAAGCTTGCGAGAAGCGCTGAAAGCGGCCTCACCGCCGCGGTCCTATGCCGAGCATGCGCGATAGCGTGCCGTCGCCATTGATGAACTGACGCTTCAGCGCCGCGAGCAGGTGCAAGACGATGACCGCCATCAGCGCCTTGGGCAGCATGTGGTGGATCGTGCGGAATATGCCGGCGATCAGTTCGATGTCGCCGAGCGCGGGGATGGTGAAGAGGCCGTAGATGGAGATGGCGCGGTCGCCGAACAGTGACCAGATCATGCCCGAGGCCGGCATCACGATCAGCGCGATGAGCAAGAACCAGTGCGCGGCTTTCGCAGCGAGCGCCTCCCAGGGCGGGGTGTCGCCGGCAAGCGGCGGAAAGCCGTTGCGCACGCGCCAGTAAAGCCGCCAGCTCGCCAGCACCAGGACGATGACGCCGGAGGCTTTGTGCAGCGCCATCAGCGCCATTTTCTCGTCGCCGCGCGGCATGTCTTCAAGCGTGACGCCGACAAAGATCATGACGATGGCGGCGATCGCCAGCACCCAGTGATTGAGAATTGAAACCGCGCCGTAAGTCCCGCGCTCAGCATCAGTGGCCATGACGCGTCTCCCGTTTTATCCCTGGCGCGGACATTAGCATCTGCACGCCGGGCGTCACGTGCGACCGTTTGGAATCGGCGCCCGGCGAGCGTGAGGAGCCCGAGCCTTCAGTGGTCAGCCGGCGGTGGCCCAAGCCTTTCAGAACATCAATTTCGACGCCGCCAACGGAAGACCATCAAACCCCCAGCTTCCCCCAGAGCTCGTCCACGCGCTTGACGACTGCTTCGTCCATGTCGAGCTGGCGGCCCCATTCTCGGTTGGTTTCGCCGGGCCATTTATTGGTGGCGTCGAGGCCGATCTTGGAGCCGAGGCCTGAGACCGGCGAGGCGAAGTCGAGATAATCGATGGGCGTGTTTTCAAGGACGGTGATGTCGCGCGCCGGGTCCATCCGTGTGGAGACGGCCCACATCACGTCTTTCCAGTCGCGCGCGTCAATGTCGTCGTCCAGCACGATGACCCATTTGGTGTACATGAACTGGCGCAGATAGCTCCACGCGCCCAGCATCACGCGCTTGGCGTGGCCGGCATAAGCCTTCTTCATCGTGACGACCGCCATGCGGTAGGAGCACGCCTCCGGCGGCAGCCAGAAATCGGTGATTTCGGGAAATTGCTGCTGCAGGAGCGGGACGAAGACCTCGTTCAGCGCTTCACCGAGCACGGAAGGTTCATCCGGCGGCCGGCCCGTGAAGGTGGTCAGATAGATCGGGTTCTCGCGCATCGTGATGGCGGAGACCCGGAAAATCGGGAAGCGCTCGACCTGATTGTAATAGCCGGTGTGGTCGCCGTAAGGGCCCTCGTCGGCATATTCGTCGAGCATGACATGGCCTTCGATGACGATCTCGGCCTCGGCGGGCACCTTGAGCGGCACGGTGCGGCAGTCGACGAGGTCGACCTTTCGGCCGCGCAACAATCCCGCAAACTGATATTCCGAGAGCGTATCGGGCACCGGCGTGACGGCGGCGAGAATGGTGCCGGGGTCGGCGCCGATGACGGCTGCGGCGGGCAGGGGCTCGGGCTTGCCGGCGGACTTCCAGCGCGCGTGATGCTGCGCGCCGCCGCGATGTTTGAGCCAGCGCATGATGGTCGTGCGCTCATCAAGCATCTGCATGCGGTAAATGCCGAGATTGTAATCGTCCTCGGCTTTCTCGCTCGGCCCCTTGGTGACGACGAGCGGCCAGGTGATGAGCGGGGCGGGCTCGCCGGGCCAGCAAGTCTGGATCGGCAGGCGCGAAAGATCGATGTCGTCGCCTTCCAGGATGACGTCCTGACACGGCGCGCGATTGGTCGAGCCCGGCCGCATCTGCATGACCGTGCGCGCGAGCGGCATCAGCTCCAGCGCGTCCTTGAGCCCGCGCGGCGGTTCGGGTTGGCGCAGAAACGCCAGGAGTTCGCCCACCTCGCGCAGATCCATGGCGGTGCGGCGCGGCTTGTCGCCGAGCGTGACCGCGCGCGCCACGCGCTCCACCGTGCCGAACAGATTGATCAGCGCCGGCATTTCCGCGGGCCGGCCATCTGCGTGGACAGGGTTTTCAAACAGCATGGCCGGTCCGCCGACATTGAGCAGGCGGCGGTGGATTTCGGTCATCTCGAGATTGGTCGAGACCGGTTCGCCGGTCCGCACGAGCTGACCGTCGGCGGCGAGCGCATCAAGAAAATCGCGAAGAGATTTGTAGGCCATGGGCGTCCGCACGGTGTGGTTTGGCGTGCAAGTTAGGCTGTTCGGGCGCGCGCGTCGAAGCCGAACGCCTATTTGACGCAGGCGGTCGCCGGGCTGATGTTCGGCGCCGCTGACCAGCGGCCGCTTTAATCGTGAGAGCTTATCCGTTTATGACCGACGCGCCCGTTTCCGAGGCCTCTGGGCCAATCGCGCCGTTGATCTGGCGCTATGGCGCGATCCTGGCGGGGGTGCATCTCGTATTTCAGACGGGCGTGTTCCTGATCAACGCGAGCGCGTCGCCGCTCGTTTTCGCGTTGGGACTGCTCATCCCGCCTGTGGTGATCATCGCCGCCCAGCTTGATTATGCCCGCCGGCCCGATCCCAAGCTGCTCAGTGCGACAGGTCTGGGGCTGGGTGTCGCCGTCTTTGGCGGGCTGGCTGCGTTCTTTGTGCATTTTGGCGTTCTGAGCGTGCTCAATGACGGCGCGCCGCCCGACTGGATCGCCGCGCGGCTCGCGGATTTGCGCGCACAGGCAGAAGCGGGCGGCGAGGTGCGCGAGACCGACATTCAATCGCTTGAGCTTTTGGCGAGCCCCTCGGGCTTTGCGAGCTGGCGCGGTCTCGTCGAAGCAATTTACGGCGCGCTCATCGCCTTGTTTGCAGCGCCGGTCATCTGGCTCTTGCGCCGCTATTTCGGCGCGCGCGCGGCGTCGTGAATTCGCCGTCTTTGCCCGGCACAAGGAGCGTTATGCGCACTCTATCGATCAGCATCGCCGTTCTCGCCGCTGCGCTCGCCGCACCGGCGTCCCTGCTCAACGCTCAAGAACCGGCCCCGGAAGAGGCGGCGCCAGCCGAGGCGCCTGTGGTCGAAACGATTGAAACCGATCCGTTCAATCTCGCCATCGCGGCGGGCCGCTACGGCGTCTTGCTCGACCGGGCTCGTGAAGGGTTGATGATTGGTCCGCCCGCCATGGCGCTCGACGAAGACCCTGACCCCTGGGCGGATGCGGCCGCTCGCACGCGCCGGGCTGCGATCGATTTCCTCATGCTGCGTCAGCAGGCCTGCGATTATCGCGTCGTGGCGTCTGAGCATTGTGAAGGCTTTGAGGCCCCGGCCTGGCTTGGCGAAGCGCCTGACGCAACGCCGGACGCTGAAGAACTCAATGCGCGTCTGACTTGGCTCACCGACCGGATCTGGCCATTCATAGAGGCTGGATGTGATGCGGGTCAGAGTCGGCAGGATGGCGAATCTCCGAGTTTCTGCGCAGTTGAATAGGGCGCGCGCAGCATTCCTGGCGCTGCTCGGCGCCGCCTGCGCCGTCATTGCGTGCGCCGCCGGCGCTGCGGCGCAATCCGAAGCGATTGGCGGGCCGGACGCTGCGGCGCGTTTCCGCGCGGAGCGGTTTGAGTTCCTGCTCGAACAGGCTGCATCGGGCGCGCAGACGGAATCGCCCAGCCTGCCCGACCAGGCGAGCGCCGCTGCGCGCATCCGCGCCTCTCACGGCGTGCGCCGCGCGATCTTTCGCTTCATGCTGTTGCGCGAGGACGTATGCGCGCGCGGTCTCGTGGATGACGAACAATGCGGCGTACTCGAGCTGCCCGATTGGGCGAGCGAAAGCGCGCTCGACGCCATTGCGCCGGGCGAGCTTCAAGAACGCCTCGACTGGATTGACGAGGTGTCCGAACCCTTCGTCGAGGCTGGCTGTGCGGCTGGCGATTTGTCGCTCACCGAAGGCGACCGGCTGATTTTCTGCACGGCGCGCGTCGACGACTGAGCGCATCAGGCGTGCAACGTAACGCGCTCGACATGTTCCGGTAATTGCAAGCTTCAGACGCTCACCCCGATCAGTCGGGGAGGCGAACTTGCGCGTATTGGCGGCATTTTTTGCGAGCGTTTTGGTCATCAGCGCGTGTGCGACCGGGGCGGCGGAGGAGGCTCAGCTCGACTGGCCGCCCGAGCATCAGGCCGACGGCGAGGACGCCTGGTCATACGCCATCGATCGCATCACGCCGCGCGTGACGTTGATTTATCGGCCTGATCCGTTCCGCATTCCCGTCGAAGGCAATGTCACCGTCATTGAGCAGTCCGAGGGGCTCGTCGTCGTCGATGCAGGCGGCGCTCCCGGCGCCGGCGCGCGGATTGTCTCGCGCATCCGCGAACTCAGCGACAAGCCGGTCCGCGCCGTCGTGCTGACCCATTGGCATGGCGATCACAATTACGGACTGCCGGCCTTTGTGGAGGCCTGGCCCGAGGTTGAGATCATCGCCACCGAAAAAACACGCGACGCCATGCGCGGGCCGGGGCGCGAGCAGGTCGATGTTCTGCACTCGAACCTTATTGCGTTTCGCGAGTCGATCGAGGCGCTGCTTGAGGGCGGCGTGACGCGCTCAGGCGCGCCCCTGGAGGATTGGCAGATCGCGCATTTTAACGCCGTCGCCCAAGATCTCGAAGCGATCGCCCCGCTCGCAGAGGGCGCACGCCTGGTAGAGCCGACGCGCAGCTTCGTCGAAAGACTGCTGCTCGACGACGCCGAAACGCCTGTTGAGCTGCGCTTCATCGGTCGTGCGAACACGGACGGAGACACGGTCGTCCTTGTGCCGGGTGAGCGGGTCGTCGTCAGCGGCGACATCGTCGTCATGCCGCAGCCATTCGGTTTTGGCTCATACCCTGAAGAGTGGATCGCCACGCTCGGCGTGCTCGCCGGAATGGATTGGGACTATCTCATTCCCGGCCATGGACCGGTGCAGACCGACGACGCCTATCTTCAACACCTCACGGAGCTGCTCGAAAACGTGCGCGCGCAAGCGGCGGATTTTGCTGCGCGCGGTTTGAGCGTTGAAGAGGCGCGCGCGCAGCTGGACCTCTCCGGCATCGAAGCGGCGTTCACAGATGGCGATCCCTGGCACGCCTTCTGGTTCCAGCGATGGTTCGCGGACCCCATCATGCTCAGCGCCATGCGCGAAGCCAGTGGCGAGGAGATCGTGCAGGGCCAGCAATAAGCGCGCGCCGATGCAATCGCAGTGATGCGCGCC
>JAUIEH010000050.1 GCA_030428405.1 Alphaproteobacteria bacterium | reverse complement strand
CGCTACGGCCCGGTCCTCGCTTTCCACGAACGCACTGATGGCTCCGCCTCGCGCTATGACATCGTCGAGGCGCTAGACGGCCCCGGCTATCTGGTGCGCTGGTCGCGCGGCGGCTCAGGCGGCTATCTAACCTATGACGCCCTTCGCTATCGCACGAACGGCAGTTTCGCGGATCTGCGCGTCGCCGCGCCGCGCGACGTCGAACACCCCGACGGGCTCATCTTTTTCAGCCGCGGTGAAGCGGTCATTCGCGACGCGTCGCGCACGTGGCGGCTGGCTTTCGACGGCGACGACGTGCGGCTTGAACCGGCCGCGACCGGCGGTCTCGGCGCCGGCGTCCGCGTGCTGGAGTTCACAGGCTATTCGCAAGCCACATTCGCTGGCGCGCCGCTCGACTTCAGCGTCACCTGCCCCGAGGGGGACGGCTTGGATCTGGACCGCGCAGCGCCTGAGCCCGACGCGCCGCCCTCTTGCGATGCGGGTCCCGGCGCATCGCAAGCCTCTGTGTCCATCGGGCTCGATGAGGCGATCGAGATTAGGAGCGACGTCGTTTTGCCCCGCGTCATAATAGAGGGCGGCGCAGCGGGCGCGGCTGGGTCCGTCGCCGGGCCGGCCTTGCGCGCAGCTCTTGGTCCAACTCGCCTGATCCGTCCGATACATGCGGGCCAAGGCCGTATCATCATTGTCGCGCCGGGCTATTGGACCACCACGATCAATGTCGAGATCCGCGCGCTGGCCGATTAGCGCGCAGTTTCCATCTGCGACGAATACGCATAGGCCTTGCGTGTTCGGGCGCATCCCACCATATGCGCGATCGAGGCGCGGCGTATGAAGCGGCGCGCCAGTCCAGTCACGTCGCATAGCGACATGGGGGCGGCCAAGCGGAGCGCTTCGGGCCCGACCGCGCCGCCCGCCGAGAGGGAGCGAACGCGATACAATGAGCAAGGTCATCGGAATCGACCTCGGCACGACGAATTCGTGCGTCGCCGTCATGGACGGCAAGAATGCAAAGGTGATCGAAAACGCGGAAGGCATGCGTACAACGCCCTCCGTGGTCGCCTTCACAGAAGAAGGCGAGCGCCTGATCGGCCAGCCCGCAAAACGCCAGGCCGTCACCAATCCCGAACAGACTTTCTTCGCCATCAAGCGCCTGATCGGCCGCTCGATGGACGACCCGACCGTCAAAAAAGACGCCGACATGGTCCCCTACAAGATTGCGCCGGGACCGAATGGCGATGCGTGGGTGCAGGGCCGCGACAAGAAGCTGTCGCCGTCCGAGATTTCCGCCTTCATCCTGCAAAAGATGAAAGAGACCGCTGAGTCCTATTTGGGCCAGCCGGTCGAAAAAGCGGTCATCACCGTTCCCGCTTATTTCAACGACGCCCAGCGCCAGGCGACCAAAGACGCCGGCAAGATCGCGGGCCTTGAAGTTCTCCGCATCATCAACGAGCCGACCGCCGCTGCGCTGGCGTATGGACTCGACAAAACCGAAGGCAAGACGATCGCCGTCTACGACCTTGGCGGCGGCACGTTCGACGTATCCGTCCTGGAGATCGGCGACGGCGTCTTCGAGGTGAAGTCGACCAATGGCGACACCTTCCTCGGCGGCGAAGACTTCGACATGCGCATCGTCGATTACCTCGCCGAAGAGTTCAAAAAGGAACAGGGCATCGACCTGACCAAGGACAAGCTCGCGCTGCAGCGCCTCAAGGAAGAGGCGGAAAAGGCCAAGAAAGAGCTGTCCTCGGCCGCTCAATATGAGGTCAACCTGCCCTTCATCACGGCGGATTCGTCCGGTCCCAAACACCTGACCATGAAGCTGACGCGCGCCAAGCTGGAATCGCTTGTCGACGATTTGATCAAGCGCACGCTCGAGCCCTGCCGCAAGGCGCTCAAGGACGCCGGCCTCAACCCCGGCGACATTGACGACGTCGTTCTTGTCGGCGGCATGACGCGCATGCCGAAGGTGCAGGAAACGGTCAAAGAATTCTTCGGCCGCGAGCCGCATAAAGGCGTGAACCCGGATGAAGTCGTCGCCATCGGCGCGGCCATTCAGGCCGGCGTTCTGCAAGGCGACGTCAAGGACGTGCTCCTGCTCGACGTCACCCCGCTTACGCTCGGCATCGAGACCGAGGGCGGCGTGTTCACGCGGATGATCGACCGCAACACGACGATCCCGACGAAGAAGAGTCAGATTTTCTCGACGGCCGCGGACAATCAGTCCGCCGTGACCATCCGCGTGTTCCAGGGCGAACGCGAAATGGCGGCCGATAACAAGGAGCTCGGACGCTTCGACCTGGTTGGCATCCCGCCGGCGCCGCGCGGTGTGCCGCAGATCGAGGTCACGTTCGACATCGACGCCAACGGCATCGTCAACGTCTCGGCCAAGGACAAGGCCACGGGCAAGGAACAGCAGATCCGCATCCAGGCCTCGGGCGGTCTTTCCGACACCGACATCGACCGCATGGTCAAGGAAGCCGAAACCCACGCCGCAGACGACAAGACGCGTCGCGAAATGGCGGAGGCCAAAAACCACGCCGAGGCGCTGATCCATTCCTCAGAGAAGCAGCTCCAGGAATTCGGCGATAAGGTCTCGGCCGATGACCGCACCGCAATCGAAAGCGCGATCAGCGATCTCAAAGAGGTCAAGGACGGCGAGGATCTCTCCGCCATCCAGCAGAAGACCCAGGCGCTGATGCAAGCCGCAATGAAGCTTGGCGAGGCGATGTACAATGCCGGCCAGGCTGACGCCGGCGGCGCGGAAGGCGGCGAAGAAGCCGCATCCGGCGGCGACGATGTCGTCGACGCCGAGTTTGAAGAAGTCGACGACGACAAGAAGCGGGCGTGACGCCCTCCACCACCAACGCGGCGGACGCGATCCGTGCTCTGATGAGCACTGGACTCGCGCCGCTGCGTGAGCTGGCGCCATGAGCACTCCACGCGATTATTACGACGTCCTCGGCGTCGACCGCACAGCGGATGAAGCGGCGCTGAAAAGCGCCTATCGCAAGCTTGCGATGCAATATCATCCCGACCGCAATCCCGATTGCGCGGACTCCGAGGCCAAATTCAAAGAGGTCAACGAGGCCTACGCCGTCCTGTCGGACGCGCAAAAGCGCGCGGCCTATGACCGCTTCGGCCATGCCGGCGTCAACGGCATGGGCGGCGGCGGCGCAGGCGCAGGCGGTCAGGGCTTTCACGATTTCGAGGACCTGGTTCGCTCCGCCTTCGGATCGAATTTCGACGATCTGTTCGGCGATCTGTTCGGCCGCGCAGCCGCCGGCGGCGGTCGCGGACGCAGCGGGCCCGGACGCGGCGCCGATCTGCGCTATGACATTGAAATCGACCTCGGAGCGGCGTTCGCCGGCAAACAGGTCGAGATCAACGTGCCCTCCGCCAATCCGTGCGACGCCTGCGACGGCTCCGGCGCGGAGCCTGGCTCCTCCGTTGAGACCTGTCCGAGCTGCGACGGCGTCGGCATCGTGCGCACGAGCCAGGGCTTCTTCACCATGCAGCGGACCTGTCCGACCTGCGGCGGTCAGGGGCGCTATGTCTCCGAGCCGTGCCGCAAATGCGACGGTCAGGGACGCGTGCGCGCGACGCGCAAGCTTTCGGTCAAGATCCCGGCGGGCGTTGAAGACGGCACGCGCATCAGGCTTGCCGGCGAAGGCGAAGCCGGCGTGCGCGGGGGCCCGCGCGGCGACCTCTATCTCTTCGTCACCGTGCAGGGACACGAGATTTTCGAGCGCGACGGCCCGGATCTTTACTGCCGCGCGCCCGTGCCCATGACCACTGCGGCTTTGGGCGGCGAGATCGAGATCCCGACCATTGACGGTGAAAAGGTCAAGGTGAAGGTCCAGGAAGGCTCCCAGACCGGCAAGCGGATGCGCTTGCGTGGCAAGGGCATGTCGCGCCTTCGCTCACCGCAGCGCGGCGACATGTATGTCGAGATTTTCGTCGAGACCCCGACCCGGCTGAACCCCCGTCAGCGCGAATTGCTACAGGAGCTGGCCGCCGAGCAAGGCGAAGACTGCCATCCCGAGCACAAGAATTTTTTCGAGCGCGCGAAGCGCTTCTGGGACGGTCTCGCAGAAGGCCCGGCCGGCGACGACGCGCGTCGATAAGCCTACGGCGTGTCGGTGTTGGCCGGTTTTAATCCGCCGGCGGCAATCACGATCAGCGCAATGATCCAATAGACCGCGACCACGCTGAGATAGGGCCCCGCCAGCTCCACGGGCAGGCTCAGCCGTGTGAGCAGCGACGGATCGATTGGCACTTCGCGGTCAAGCGGCATGAAGCGCGCAATCGACAGCGAGGCGTTTGAAACCGCATGAAATCCGACGGCGAATAAGAGGCTGCCGCCGGACCGGTTATAAATCCAGACGAAGATGACGGTCCAAGGAACCGCGAAGCCGACTACGTATAAAGCCGGCACGTTGTGGATGCCCTGGCCCAGCCAATAGGTCGGCAAGTGCCAGCAAATGTGGGCGGCGGCGAGAATGAACGTCGCCGTCAGCGCCCCGAAACTCGCTTGCAGTCGCGGCAGAGCGAATCCGCGCCAACCCAGCTCCTCGCCCAATCCGGCGATGAGGATGGAAGTGAGGATGGGCTGAAGCCACCACTGAAAGTCGAGCAGCGACATGTCGACCGGTCCGCCGGAAGCGAATTGCCAGAGCGTGCGACCGGTCCAATGAATCGCGATCGGCAGGAACAAGAGCGCCGCCCACCATTGCAGTCCGACGCGAACGCGGCCGAAGCGCTTGAGCATGCGCCACACGCCAGTCGGCCCGTGAAACGCCAGCGTCAGAGCCAGCGCGATCAGCGTCGGGCTCCAAATGCCGATAAGCGCCACCAGCGTCTGACCACTGGCTATCGCAATGCCAAACGCGCTCCATGATGCAGCATAGGTCAGCGCGAAAAATATCAACGCGCCGCCCGCCGATGTCTTGATCTTCGCCCACGCCATAGTTCGCGCATCCCCATCCAGCCGCAAACGAATGATGCGGCCGGGGCGCCATTTGGATGCGCGCAGACAGTTGCACCGCATGGACGCTGTCAGCGGAGCGGTTTAGCTTTGAACGCGTCGCAATATGCGACCGCAGTTCAAGGACCGCCGCCCATGACCACCCCGCTCGCGCTCGCCGTTTCCGGACCCGCCGGCCGTCTCGGTTCCGCTATTCTGCGCGCCGCAACGAATGCGCGCGACGTCCATCTCGCCGCCGGTCTGGTGCGGCCGGGCTCTGGCGCGGTCGGCATGGATCTCGGCGTCTTTGTGGGCGGCGATGATCTCGGCGTGACGGCGACCGACGACATTCAGAGCGCGGTCGAACAGGCTCATGTCCTGCTCGACGTTTCGACAGCGGCGGCGGCGGCGGAACACGCAGCCCTGCTCGCTGAGCGCGGCGGCCCGGCTCTTGTCATCGGCGCAACCGGCTTTTCCAGCGAGGAAGATGCGGTCGTGCGCCGGGCGGCGGAAAAAATCGCAATTGTGCGCGCGCGGAACTTTTCGCTCGGCGTCACGCTGGTGTCTGAGCTGACCCGCATCGCGTGTCGCCATCTTGGCGATGATTTCGACGTCGAGATCGTGGAGATGCATCACCGCTCCAAGGCCGATGCGCCATCGGGCACGGCGATCATGCTCGGCGAAGCGGCCGCGGATGGTCGCGGCGTTGATTTCGACACGGCGCAAATCGTTGAGCGCGGCGGCTTGGCCGGACCACGACCGAAAGGCGGGATCGGCTTTGCGAGCCTGCGCGGCGGCGGCGTGGTCGGCGACCACGAAGTCCATCTCGCCGGCGATGAATCCATGATCACGATCGGCCACCGCGCCTTTGACCGCAGCATCTTCGCGAAAGGCGCGCTCGTCGCCGCCCGCTGGGCCAAGAACTGCGCGCCTGGACTCTATTCGATGCGCGACGTCTTGGGCTTCACGCCCGAGACGATGCCCGAGCCGGCTTAGGGCCAGCTCCATCGATCGGACCGCTACGCATTTGTCGGCTGCGATACGGCTCGCGGCGAACTGCTAGGCTTTACGCTCAGGCGGCGTCATTGTCGTTATGCTGCCCCTTCGCCATGAGACGCGCAGGACAACCGATCCATGGTTTGCGAACACCTCTCCGCGCTGGAAAACGAAATGCTTTCGCGCGGGATTGAAGAGACGTTTCGGGGAAGCGCCTGGAGCAAGAACTGTCGCGAATGGGTCTATTTCAGGTGTCGTCTTGACCTGCCGGCGCTTCGCGCGCGGTTCGCATTCGCGCCCTGCGTGGTCGATCACACCCATCGCGGCACGCATGACGGCTCGGAGGCCGGTTTCGTCTGCGAAACGTGCCACGATGCGATCATGGGCGTGCATCCGGACGACGCCGCGAAGCATCCGCCCTATCGGTGAGCGCTGCGGCGCTGCGCCGAGGAACGACGACGGACGTGTAGAATGTTTGAGTATTCCAGATGCATCACCTGCGGCGGGACCGGGCGCAAATACTCCATTGGACCGGACGGCCAAACGAGCAGCGCATGCCTGTCGTGCGCTGGTAGGGGCAGCACCCTTGATTTGGGCAAGACGATGGCCGAGGCGCAAAAGCAGCGCCCCGAGCCGTCACGTCGGGGCCCTGACGTTCCCATCTACATCTGGTTTTTCGGAGCGCTTGGCGCGCTCTTCGGCGGTCTGGCGAAACCTTGGGGCCTTGCCTGGCCGCTCGCGGCTTTTTTGGATTCGTCGCCGCCGGCTTTATCGCGGGCGTACTGAACAATTACCGGATCGGCCGCTACATTTTGATTGCGATTGGCGTGGGCGTCATCGCCCTTATCGGAGCGGCGATTATCCTTGAGGGCCGTTAGGCCGGCTCTTCCCGTCCTGCTGAGCGAAGCTGCGGAATTCACCAAATTCGATAGCGCGGCTCTAATTGTTCATGGCCGACCCCCGCGACCTTTGTCACACATATGTGACCACTTGACTCTCTTCGCGACGCTAGTCTAGCGTCGCGGCCTATGGAACAAATTCATCCCACGCCGATCGAGCTCGAACTGCTGAAGCCGCTATGGCGCGACGGGCAGCTCAGCGCGCGCGAACTGCATGACAGAACCGAGAACGTCACGCGCTGGTCGCTTTCTTCGACCCGTAAGACGCTTGAGCGCATGCAGCAAAAGGGGTTGATCGACGTAAAAGACGTACACGGCGTACGCGTTTACGTGCCGCTCGCCCGAAAACTATCCGTTGTCGCATTGATGTGGCGTGACTTCGCCAAGCGCGTGCTTGGAGGCGCGCCGGCTGCGCCGATGGCGCAATTCGCCGCGAACGAATTTCTTTCAGCAGACGAAATTGAAGAGCTCAAGCGCATGCTGGCGGACTCCGAGGATAGTTGATGACTACTCTCGCGAGCTTCTCTGCCTGGTTATGCGTGTGGCTCGCAGGTTCGGTCGTCTGGGCTGCGGTGATGAATGCCATAGCGTCACGCGCCGTTGATCGGTATCAAGACTGGCCGTCTTATTGGTTGGCGTGGCTGGTGGCGGCTGTCGCCCCGGCGCTGGCGGCCCCCCTTTTCGCGTTCATGCCGGCGCCAGCGACGTCATTGCAGATTGACGCAGCGCTCGCGATTGCCGATTTGACTGCGCCGCTGCAGCGCGCATCAGGAAGTCCGAACACCGCTTTGCCGTGGCTGGCGGTCGCCGGCATGGCGCTTTTTTTCGCCGGTCTGCTGCGCAGCGCTATTCGGTACGCTGCGGGACTGAGAGGCGTGCGGTCAATCATTCGCGCTTCGCAGCCCGCCAGCGTCGAAACGCAAAACGCAGTGCTGATACTGACAACGAGCCGCAACACGCCGGTCTTCTGCGTAGGCGGCGCGCGCCCGGCGATCGTGTTCCCGCGAGCGCTGCTCAATTCGATGTCGTCTGAACAGATCGCTCTCGTGATCGGTCATGAGCTAGCGCATGTGCGGCGTCGCGATCCTTTGTTGTTCGCCGCTTTGGAAGCCGTCAAAGTGCTGTTCTGGTTTAATCCGTTCGTGCACGTTCTAACAGAACGAGCCCGTCTTGCGGCGGAGATTTCGTGCGATCGGATCGCGCTTGCCGGCGGCGGCGAGCGCAAGCTCTACGCCGAAGCGATGCTTAAGGCGCTGGATAACGGCGCCGATATCTCGTCGCGCGCAGTCGCGACATTTGGTGCGCGCAGACATGCGTCCCAAACGCGCTTGGCGCACATTCTGCGCGGCGTTCGCCGCAAGCATAGAGGCCTAGCCTCGGTCACGCTCATTGCACTGTCCTTGATGACGAGCACGACCGGAGCCGCCACCGCGGCGACGACGGCGCGTCTTTCGACGTTTGGTGATTCTGGAATGTTGTCGGCGCTAAGCAACCGCCTAGTCGACTTGTACGGCACGACCCGGTGCCAAGCGGATTCACGCGCTGAATGACGCCATAGGAGAATTCCAGCATGGATTTTGTCAGGTTCATCATGCCCATTGTCTTCCTGGCGGCTTGCACGCAAGCGGGGGCGATCACGGCGGACGAAGTGCAGTCTCGTTATGAGGCGGGCGTGGGATCGTATGTGAGCGAATGGAGAGCGTTTGAGCGCGAGGCCGAACGCGGCGAATCTTACAATGGCTCAATCATACCGTTGGCGGATTATTTGCGCGCGGCAATGCGCCAAAGAGGAGATGCAGAAGCCCGCGCCGCCGCCGCGGTCTATCTGGCCACGCTGCCGGTCTACAACACGCCGATAACGTCCTCCGACTATGCTGAAATCATCGAAGCTGCGCCGCCGAATTCCCCGGCTTGGACCCGCCAACCGCAGGACGCGATACGCCGTGTCGCCGAAGATGCGCCCCCGGATACGGCGCGCGCCTTCCTCGAGGAAATGGCGCGCAGTAATGAGGACGAGACGGTGCAGGCGTGGGCGTTGGTGCGGCTTGCGCAATTGGAGCGGCGCAACGGGCGCATGGATGCGTACGCCGCAACTTTTCGCCGGCTCGCACCATACCGAGAACTCAATGGCTTGCGGCTCGCCATTCGTTTGCTTGATCCCGAAAACGCGGTCGTCGTCGGCGGGCCCGCTCCCGATTTCGTTTTGAGCGAACTTGGCTCCGATCGCGTGGTGAGCAGCGAAGAATTTCGCGGTCGGTATGTGCTCTTGGATTTCTGGGCCACGTGGTGCGGACCGTGCATCATAGAGCGGCCGATCATCGCGCGCGCCCAGGAGCGTTTCGGCGGCGATCGTTTCACGGTCGTCAGCATCTCAATCGACAACAGGCCGGAGGACGCCATCGCGTTTCGCGAAGAGCGGTGGCCGATGGATTGGCCCAATCTTTACGCCCCCGGCAGCAATTTCAGCGATGAGAATTTCGATCTCGGCGGAGACGTTGCAGAGGCCTACGAAATCACCTGGATCGGCGTGCCGCATTTGGTCTTGGTGTCGCCAGAGGGCGAAGTATTGGCCCTGCGCGATCAACTCGACGGGCCGATGCTGGAACGCACGCTTGCGCGCTTCCTCGACGCCGGCTGAGCCGGTCGCGTACAAAATAATGCACCGTCAGCCTGAGCGAAGCGAAGGACCTCGAAAATCGAAGCGCGCGGCGGCTACCGTCTTCGACCGACGAGCTGCGCGCGGCGCGTAGCCGCCTCGAGATCCTTCCGCGCCGTGCGCATCTGGATGACGGCGCGCATTCAGGCTCGCCATCCCCCCTCACCAAGCGCCGACATTTTCCCGACTAGCCCAGGGTTCGGCGGGTTCGAGGGACTCGCCGCGCTGGAGGAGTTCGATCGAGATGCCGTCGGGCGAGCGCACGAAAGCCATATGGCCGTCGCGCGGCGGGCGGTTGATCGTATAGCCCATGCCTTCCAGGCGCTCGCACACCGCATAGATGTCGGCGACGCGGTACGCGAGATGGCCGAAATTGCGGCCGCCGTCATAATCTTCCGGGTCCCAGTTATGGGTCAGCTCGACGCACGGCAGACCTGCCGGGATCGGCTGCTCCTCGCCCGTGAAGCCGCCACGCTCGATGTCCTCGGGCGAGGCCAGAAAGATCAGCGTGAAACGGCCCTTCTCGCTGTCCATGCGGCGGATTTCGCGCAAGCCCAGGCCCTCGCAGAAAAAGCGCAGCGAGGCGTCGACATCGCTGATCCTCAGCATTGAGTGCAGATATTCCACGGTCGTTCTCCCGTCTTCGTTGCGCCTAGCGCTCAAGCCCCGCGCGCACGCGAGTGAGCTCGTCGTGAAACTTGCCCGGCCGGCGCTTGTGATAGCGCTGCGCGAATAAGGCCGCCACGACCGCCCAGACAATGATGATCGAAAAGAAGATATAGAACTGCCAGACCAACCCGCCCTCAATCGCCCAATGGGTCGAGCCGGGCTCGAACGTGGCGCGAATGACGGCGCGCCAGATCTGCGAGGTCAGCGCCAGCGCCGGCAGGGTCATGGCGCCCGCCGTCAGCAAAGTCGCAAGCGTGAAAATCTGACCGCGGGGCCCGAAGGCGCGCAGATAAGCGCGGCGAAAGCCCGCCGCGTCCACGCCCTCTATCTCGCCGGCTTCACTGCGCGCAGCCCATTCGCGCGCGGCTTCGGCGCGCACATTGAGCATCCGGATGACCGTGATGACGCTCAACACCAGAATGAAGCCGCCGATCATCAGCGCGGCGAAATAGATGAATGTCACGCAGCAGCGTCTCCCGCGCGCGCCTCCTCATAGACGAGCATCGCGCGCTTCCTATTCACGCC
>JAUIEH010000049.1 GCA_030428405.1 Alphaproteobacteria bacterium | reverse complement strand
ATGCGGATCGTTGACTATTACAGCTTCTACGACGTGCCCTATCGCGGCGCGATGATCCTGCAGCGCGAGATGAACGCCGGCCGGGTCTCCCGCAGTCAGCGCAATCTCGAAAAGCTGGCGCGCCTGTTCCGTCAGGCCCGTGAATTCGACCGCGCGATTGCACCTCTTACGGCGGCTGCGCAGTCATCCGGCGACGGCGAATTGTTCCAGCAGCTTGGCGAGGCGTATTATTCCGAGGGCGAATTGCCCGAAGCGGAAAACGCGCTGATGCAGGCCGTCAATCGCGGCGGTTTGCAGCGCACGGGCAATGCCTGGGTCGTGATCGGCAATGCGCGCTATGAGCAGGGCGATCGCGAAGGCGCTGTCGAAGCGTTCCGCGAAGGCCTCGAATATCCCTATTCCCGTCGTACGGCTGCGGGCTGGATCAGCTTCATTGAAGCTGAAATCGAAGCCATCGAGCGTCGGATCGAGTTTGAACGCGAAACCCAGCGCGAAACCATTCGCGTGGCGTGCCGCCGCCTCGTGCGCGATGAGGTGTTGTTGCAGACCCGTCTGCGCGACATGGGCGACGAGGCTTATTTCGTAACGGTCGATCCGGAAATCTGGCCGGATCCGGTCGATTGCCGCGACGTGGGCAACGGCTCGTTCTTCGAACACTTCAACGAGGTTCGCTTCGGCTCTGAAGACGAAGAAGGCGGAGACGGCGAAGCATCCGAGGAGGGCGATGGGGCCTCCGACGAAGCGCCGGCCGACGACGCCGCGCCGACCGAAGAGGAAGCGCCTGCTGAAGACGCTTCCGATGAGGACGCGGGTGAGGAAGAAGATGCGCCCGCCGACGACGAAACCGGCGAGGCCGCGCCTGAGGAAGAGCCTGCCGAGGAATAAGACGCGGTTCTTGCGCGCTGGCGCTCATCTGAGAATGTGAAAAGGGCGCGACCGCTGCGGTCGCGCCTTTTTCGTTTCAGCTGCTTTGTCTGGTTCCGACGCGCCCCCACGCGCGCCGTCAGGGCTGTGCGTCGTCGCTTCTTGCGATGTCAGAGCTCTCGGACCCTGTCGGCGCCGCCTCATCCGCCGCGTCTTGTGCTGTTTCCAAAGGCGCGCCCGCATCGGCGGCCGCTGTTGAAGGCGCAGCGTCAGATGCTGCAGCAGCCCCGCCATCGTCAGCGGATGCAGGCGCTTCATCATTCTCAACCGGCGCAGCGTCCGCATTCGCAGGTTTGTCGAGACCCACGACCTTGAGCGCGAAGGCGAATTCGAACGCCGTTTCCTTCAGCGAATCCCAGCGACCGGATGCGCCGCCATGTCCGGCTTCCATATTTATGCGGAACAGGATGGGCTCGTGGCCGGTGGTCGTTGCGCGCAGCTTGGCGACCCATTTTGCGGGCTCCCAATAGGTCACGCGCGGATCGCTCAAACCCGCCGTCGCCAGGATGGAGGGATAAGGCGTCAGCCTGATGTTCTCATACGGACTGTAAGCGGAAATCCATTCCGCCGCGTCAGCATCCTCGATCGGATTGCCCCATTCGGGCCATTCCGGCGGCGTCAGCGGCAAGTCGGCGTCGCTCATGGTGTTGAGCACGTCGACAAAGGGCACCGCGGCGATCACGCCGGCGAACTTTTGAGGCGCCATGTTGACGGACGCGCCGACGAGCAGGCCGCCGGCAGATCCGCCGCACGCGATGATGCGGCCCGGCGCGGCATATCCCTGCTCAACTAGAGCATCGGCTGCAACGAGAAAGTCCGTAAACGTGTTTTTCTTCTTCTCGAGCTTGCCGTCGAGATACCAGCGATAGCCTTTCGACATGCCGCCGCGAACATGTGCGATGGCGTAGACGAAACCGCGATCAACCAGTGACAGCCGGCTCGTGCGGAAATCGGCCGGGATCGTGATGCCATAGCTGCCATAGCCATAGAGGAACACCGCAGCGCTTCCGTCGATCGGCGTGTCCTTGTGGTGAAGAATGGTGACAGGTACGCGCGCGCCATCCTCTGCGTTGGCGAAGATGCGGCGCGTTACGTAATCCGTAGACTTGTGCCCGGACGGCACGATGCGCGTCTTAAGCAAGCGTCGTTCGCGCGTCGACATGTCGTAGTCGAACACCTGGTCCGGCGTGCTCGGCGAGGCGTAGGAAAAGCGCATCACATGGGTGTCGAATTCCAGCGAGCCGCCCAGTCCGAGCGAGTAGGCCTCTTCGTCGAGCGCCAGGTCATGCTCGCTTTCATCCTCAAACTTGCGGATGACGATGCGCGGCAAACCATCGACGCGTTCGAGCCGGACATGATAATCCGCAAACAGATGCTGCCCGAGCACGAGTACGCCGTCTCGCTCGTCGATCCATGGCCGCCAGTTTTCGGGCTGCGGCGCGGTGACGGGCGCGGTCATGATCTTGAAATCGACCGCATCGCCGGCATTGGTCAGAATGTAGAATTGTCCGCCGCGGTCGGAGATGTCGTATTCCACGCCCTGCTTGCGCGCTGCAATCAGGTGCGGCTCGTCGAGCGGGCGCGCAGCCGGAATGATGTAGACTTCGCTCGTCGAATGGTCGTGCGCTTCGATGGTGATGAAGCGCTCGCTTTCGGTCTTGCCGACCGAGACGAAATAGCCGGGATCATCTTCCTGATAGACCTTGGCGTCGACAGAGGCGTCGTCGCCGATGGCGTGGCGATAGACCATTGACGGGCGCTGTTTCTCGTCTCGCTTGGTCCAGAAAAAAGTGCGCGAATCGGCGGCCCAGGCGATGCCGCCGGCGGAATCGGACAGGCGCTCGCCGAGGTCCTCGCCGGTCGCCAGGTCGCGGATCCGAATTTCAAAAAACTCCGAGCCCGAATAATCGACCGCCCAGGCGATGTAGCGGTGATCAGGGCTGTGCGCGATGGCGCCGATCTGAAAATAGTCCTGACCTTCTCCTTCTTTATCGCCGTCGATGAGAATTTGCTCTTCGCCGAGCGTCTCGCGCTTTTGTGCGTCCCAGCGCTTGCGCGCAAAAATGGGATAATTGCCGCCGGCGCGATAGCGCGTGTAGTAAGCGAATGTTCCGTCGGGCGAGGGGACGGTGGAATCGTCCTCCTTAATGCGGCCCTTCATCTCGGCGAACAGCTTATCGATGAGCGGCGTCTCGTTCGCCATCATGGCGTTCGTGTACGAATTCTCCGCTTCCAGATGTTCCCGGATATCCTGCGGCAAGAGCGACGGATCGCGCATGACCTCGCGCCAGTTTTCAGCGCGCATCCAGGCATAGTCGTCGACGAAGGAGCGACCGTGACGCTGTGTGCGAACGGGAACGCGTTTCGCGACCGGCGGGCGCGGCGCGGCTTGATTTGTTTGGTCACTCATCGAGTTGCGATCCTATGCCCATTGGCGGTGAGCGCGTGTCAGGAGCGGCGCTCGCGCAGTGTAGATATGGGTGTCGCCGCGCCAAGCCAAGCGGCGAGCGCCAGAACGCCTGTCATTGCGCAGAAGGCGCCGGTTCGGGCGCCGAAATATTCCACGATGAATCCCATCGCCACCATGCCGAGCGGCGCGCCTGCGACAAAGCCGAGCTGGTAGATCGATAATACGCGGGCAAGCGCTTCGGGCGGGGCGGCCTGCTGCACGATGGAGCGGCTCATCGCGATGCCGACGCCGCCGGATACGCCCCACAAGAAGACCAGACCGACAACCACGATGAAAGGTGGCTCGTAAGCGAACGCGGCCAGCGATGCGGCGCCGATGGCGAGCGCGGCGACGAGCGGGCGGCCCGGCCGTTCGATGTGCCGGAAGCGCGCAAGCCCGACCGTGGCGCAGGCGGCGCCGAGCCAGAAGACGATGAGCGCAAAGCCGAGCGAATCCAGACCGCCGCCGAACTCGTTGAGGACCAGGAGCGGCAGCAGCACGAAAAACGCCATTCCGATGACGAATATGCCGACGCCGACCATGCACAGCGCCATCGGACGGATCACCGGCGAATTCCAGACCAGGGCGAGGCCTTCGCCGAGTTCGTGGAAGACTGACGGCCGGCGGCCATTTGCGGGCTTTTCCGATTTGAGCCTTGGCAGGGCGACGGCGGATATCGCGCCAGCCGCCAGGACGACTCCTTGAACCACGAACAGGGCCGCGGCCTCCAGACGCGCGGTGTCGGGCCCGACGCCGAACACTTCCAGCCGCTCTATGAGTTTGGCGGTCGTCGCCGCGCCCATGCCGACGATCTGAGACACGAACTGAACCAGGCTCGCGAGCACAACGGCTTGCTGAATGCTGATATCGCCGCGCGAGGCGTCCGCAGCGGCGTTAAGCGCGGCGTCTCTGGTCGGCATCATAATTGCGCCGATGCAGCCCATCGCCAGGCCGAACGTCATCAACAATCCGATCGTCCATTGGTCCGCGCCGGCCAGCATAGCAATCGCCAGAGGGGGAATGAGCGCGACGGCGTGCAGGATGACGAGGAGGCTGCGCCGGTCGTAGCGCTCAGCAATGACGCCGCCGAAGAGGATGAGAAATCCAATTGGGGCCATCAGCGACGCCTGAACGAGCCCGAACTCCGCGTCCGAAGCGCCCAATAGGCGCTTGGCAGAGTAGGGCACCAGCACGCTTTGGAGGCCAAAGGCGAAAAACCAGCTCGCCTGAGTGCCGAGATAGGCAGCAAATGGTCGCGATTTTCGAGCGCTCATGTCGCCGCCGCCCCCGTAAAGTCCCTGCGTAGTCCTGCCGGGACGCTCCAGCATGTCCTAAGGCGCGCCACTGCAGAAGCGGCCGCATCGCCGCATCGCGTTGGAAATCAGCCCTTCGAATCACTCTCACGCGTTGTCGTCACGCTTGGTTAACGCGGTTCGGGCCAAATCATCGGCTGCGAGGCAAGGAGCGGAGATGTCTGACGACGCGCTCGAGCAGGAAGAAACAGCGCCCGAGACCATCTCAGGCGTGCGCACGAACGCGCGCACAACCCTGGCGAAGCGCCTCGCCGACGTGGTGTGCCTGCCGACCTCGCGGGTGACGCCGCAGGAGCGCCACATCACCGGCGACTTGCTGCTGGAAATGTTGCGCGGCGCCGATCCGGATCTGCGCCGGCGAATTGCAAAGCGCATCTCAGGACTTTCGGACGCCCCAAGCGCACTCGTGCGCTATCTCGGCCGCGATACGATCGATGTCTCGCAGCCCCTTTTGGTCGAATGCGATTCTCTGCGCGATTCCGATCTGGTGGCGATCTCGACCTCCGGCAGCGCCGAACATCGACGGCTCATCGCATCGCGTCGTGAGGTCTCCGAACTCGTCGGCAATAGCCTGGTCGAATACGCCGAGCCTGACGTCATCGAGGCGTTGCTCAAAAACTCAGGTGCTGAGCTCTCGACCGAAACCGTCGAGTGCATGGTCGCGGCGAGCCGCGAACACCTTCAATTCTGCCGCATGCTGGTGCGGCGTCCGGAGTTGCGGCCGAGCCAGGCGCTGACGCTTTATTGGTGGTCGGACACAGACAGCCGCCGCGCCATTCTGCGCCGCTTCGCAGTCGACCGTTCCGTGCTGCAGGAGGTCGCGTCCGACGTGTTCGTTATGGCGGCCGCAGAATCCTGGGCCGACGATGTTGTGCGCAAGGCGCTGCAGTTCATCGAGCGGCGTCAGCGCAATCGCGCCGCGCTCGACAAATGCGCCTATGACAGCGTTGAGGCGCTGGTCGATACGGCGGCGCGCATCGGGCTGGATGCTGAACTCGCCGAAGAACTCTCATATTTGTGCGGCGTGAAGCCGGCGTGCGGCGCGAAAATTCTGAGCGATCCCGGCGGCGAACCGATTGCGGTCTTGTGCAAATCGGTAGGCCTGAAGCGCGAGGGGATGGCGAAGCTCTGGCGCGCTTTGCGTCGTCCGAACGAAGAGGGCGACGAGAATTGGGCCAACGCGCTCGAAACCTATGACAGCCTTTCCAATGAAAAGTCGCAGACAGTGCTGCGATATTGGAACTGGTCGCTGACTTCGGCCTTCTCCCCGACGCTCGCCGACGCTTACGAAACCGAGGCCGACGACATCGACGCTTACTCCGCGGCGCAAAAATCGGCGCGGCTGGTCTTCGGCAGGACGATCTAGCCCGGTTCGGTCTGGTCAGCGCCGATCACCCCGTCTAAAAGGCTCGCTTCACGCTTGGGCGACGGGACGATCGGAGGCTGGTCTTGGGGCGGGTCCATTACGCCATAACGCTGGCGCTGATGCTGGTCGCCATGTGGCTCGCGCTGTCGGGCCGCACCGATCATTTCCTCCTCTTGGCGCTCGGCGCCGTTTCGGTGTTTCTGGTAATTGTTCTTGTTGAGCGCATGCGCACGCTCGACGAGGAAACCGCGCCTTTTCACCGACTTCTGTTCGCGATCACCTATTGGGGCTGGCTCGGCGGGCAGATATTCAAAGCCAATATCGAAGTCGCGCGCGCTGTTCTGCGCGCCGATCTTGATGTGACGCCGCGCCTGTTCCGTGTGCGCGCCAGTCAGCAGACCGATCTTGGCCGGGCGGTCTTTGCGAATTCGATCACGCTCACGCCCGGCACCGTGACGATTGATGTCGACGGCGACGATCTCATCATCCACGCCTTGTTGGATTCGATGTCTGACCCGGCCGGCTTCCACGAAATGGACGAGCGGGCGCGGCGCGCCTTCGAGGGGCGCTGATCATGATTGCAGCCGCAACCATCGCGCTGATCGTCGCAGCGGTCATGTCGGCCGCCCGCTTGTTTTACGGCCCGACATTTTACGACCGGGTCCTGGCGGTGAATTCGTTCGGCACCAAGACGGTGCTGTTTCTTGCCGCGTTCGCAGCGCTCATCGGCCGGCCTGACGCCATCGACATCGCGCTCCTCTATGCGCTCATCAATTTCGTCGCCACGATCGCGATTTTGAAGTTCTTCCGTTATCGCACCTTCGACGTCGCGCTTTCGCGCATGGGGTCAAGCGCGCCTGAGAATGCGGGCTCGACCCAACAAGGCGCCGGTGCTGAAGACGACGGAGACCTGTCATGAGCGCTGAGCAAATCGTCGCCTTCATCCAGTGGGCCGTCAGTTCGGGCCTTATCGCTGCGGGCGTGTTCTTCGTCTTTGTCGGCGCGGTCGGCGTGTTGCGCCTGCCGGATTTCTACACGAGGCTTCATGCGGCCGGGGTGACGGATACGCTCGGCGCAGAGCTTATCTTGATGGGACTGATGGTTCACGCCGGCTGGTCTCTCGATACGCTCAAGCTCGGCCTGATCGGTCTATTCTTGTTCCTCACCAGCCCGACCTCGACGCATGCGGTTGCGAATGCTGCGTACACGGCGGGGCTCAAGCCGTTGGTCGGACGCTTCCGTCCGCCGCGCCCGGGCGAAGAGGCGGACGACGAGGGAGGCGCCTCATGACCGCACGAGAAGCCGCCGAGGTCGCAAGTCCGTTCTTGTTCCACGAGATCGTTTTTCTCGACATCGCCATTCTGGCGATGATGGCTGGCGTCGGCTGGGCGATCATCCGTGAGCGCCGGTTGTTCGTCGTTGTCATGCTGTCCGGCGCCTATAGCCTCTTGTCGGCCGCGTTCTTCGTTGCGCTGGACGCTGTGGACGTCGCGTTCACCGAAGCCGCTGTGGGCGCCGGCATCTCGACCACGCTCATGCTTGCGGCGATGTTGCTGACCGCGCGCGAAGCGCGCCGGCCTGCGGCGGGCATGCGCATTGCGCCGCTCGCTGTTGTCGCGGTCACCGGCGCAGCTCTACTTTATGCGACGACGGACCTTCCGGATTTCGGCGATCCGGATTCACCGGCGAACGCCTATGTCGGACGCGCTTATCTGGTGCGCACGCCCGATGAAGTCGGAACGCCCAATGTCGTCACCGCCGTTCTGGCCAGCTATCGCGGCTATGACACGCTCGGCGAGACGGTCGTGATTTTTACGGCGGGACTGGGCGTGATGCTGCTTCTCGGTCTGCGTGGCGCGCGGCGCTCTAAATATGCCGAGGCGCGGCGACAGCGACAGGCCGCAGCACGGCTCGAAAACCAGCTGAACAACAGCGATGAGGACGAGACGTCGTGAGCTCCAATCACCATCTCGTATTGCGCGTCGTCGCCAAGCTGCTGATCCCGGCGATCGCCTTGTTCGCGTTTTATGTGCAGTTCCATGGCGACTTTGGTCCGGGCGGGGGCTTTCAGGCCGGCGTCATTCTCGCCGTCGCGGTTATTCTGTATGCGCTGATATTCGGCGTTGATGAGGCGCGCCGCGCCGTACCGCCCTGGCTGGTGCGCGCGGGATGTGCGGCGGGCGTGTTGATTTATGCCGGCGTCGGTGTGGCGACCCTCATCGGCGGCGAGGCCTATCTCGATTACGACGCGCTCGGACCTGAGCATCATCACGGCCAGCATCTCGGCATTTTGCTGGTGGAGCTCGGCGTTCTGACGACGGTCGCGTCCGTCATGCTGGCGATCTTCTACGCCTTTGCGGGTCGCGCGCCCGATATCCCCGACGAGGAATGGTGAGCATGGGCGACCTCATCGTCTCGCATTACAATTATTGGGTCGTCATCGTGCTGATGATGATGGGCCTCTATGTCGTGTTCGCCTCCGGCAACATGGTGAAGCGGCTTGTCGGCCTTGGCGTGTTTCAAACCTCGGTCTTCCTGTTTTACATTACGCTCGGAAAAGTCGCTGGCGGCATCCCGCCGATCCTGCCCGAACATGAGGGCGGCGAGGACCATTCCACCACAGGCGCTTCCGGCGCTGCGACGACGGGCGGTCATGGCGAGGACGCCCATGGCGCTGAGGGCGCTCATGGCGGCGATGGGGCGGCGGAGCACGCAGTCGGAGGCGATCACGCCGGCGCGGTTCATCACGATGCGCCGATCGGGTTTGAGTTCGACGCGAGCGCGCTTGATGCAACCTATTCCAATCCACTGCCGCATGTTCTGATCCTGACGGCCATCGTCGTCGGCGTCGCTACGCTCGCCGTCGGCCTCGCGCTCGTCGTTGGGGTGCGCGACGCATATGGCTCAATCGAAGATGCGGATATCAGCCGCGCCGAGTATGACCTCGACGCCAACGGAGGAAATGCGTGAGCGCGGCTGACGTCATTAGTCTTTATCCGGCATTCATCGTCGAGCACGCAGCGCCGCTCGTCGTGGTCGTGCCGCTGATCGCTGCAGCGCTCGCCGCGATGACGCCGGGCCAGAGACCGGCATGGCTCATCACGCTCGGCGCGACCGGCGCATCGACGCTCCTGGCGATTTTGCTCCTGGCGCAGACGATGACGCAGGGTGTCGTGTCCTATGCGCTTGGCGGCTGGGTGGCGCCGATCGGCATCGAATATCGCGTCGACCAGCTCAATGCGATGATTCTGCTTCTGGTCGGCGTGTTCGGCTTTCTTTGCGCGCTCTATGCGCCGCGCAGCGTGGACGACGAAATCCCGCAATCCATGCGGGGCCTGTTTTATTCGTGCTTTCTGGTTTGCTTCACCGGCCTGATGGGCGTGGCGATCACGGGCGACGCCTTCAATCTTTTCGTGTTCCTCGAGATTTCATCGCTATCGACCTATGTGCTCGTGGGCATCGGCAGCCATCGCGACCGCCGTGCACTGACGGCGTCATATAATTATCTCATCCTGGGAACGATTGGCGCGACCTTCTTTGTGCTTGGCGTCGGCTTTCTCTATGCCGCGACCGGCACGTTGAACATTGCTGACATGGCGGAGCGTCTGAGCGGGCTTGAGGCGAGTTCGACCGTGCGCGCGGGCTTCGCCTTCATCGTGGTCGGCCTTGGCCTCAAAGTGGCGATGTATCCGCTGCATAGCTGGCTGCCGAATGCGTATACGTTTGCGCCGTCGGTCGTAACGGCGTTTCTCGCATCGACGGCCACAAAAGTGGCGTTTTACGCGCTGGTGCGTTTCTTTTATTCCGTATTCGATCCGGGCTTTGTTTTCGAAGGCGCGTTCTGGATCTGGCTCGTCGCGCCGCTCGGCGTCATCGCCATGCTGGCGGCGTCCGTACAGGCCGTATTCCAGACCGATATTCGCAGGCTGTTCGCATTCTCCTCGGTCGCTCAGGTCGGCTACATGCTCTTGGGCCTGTCGTTTGGAACGGCGGCCGGACTGGGGGCGGGGCTCCTGCACTTGTTGAACCACGCCATGATGAAGGGCGCCCTGTTCATGGCGATCGGAGCCGCCGCCTTGCGGTTCGGCGTCATGCGCATTGAGGAGTTTCGAGGTCTCGGCCGCACAATGCCGTTCACCATGGCGGCGTTCACGATCGCTGGTCTCAGCCTGATCGGCGTTCCCCTGACGGCCGGCTTCGTCAGCAAATTCGCGCTTTTGAACGCCGCGCTTGAACGCGGCTGGTGGTGGGCGGTCGTCGCGATCGCGGTCTCGTCGATCCTGGCGCTGATCTATGTCGGTCGCATCATCGAGGCGGCTTATCTTAAGGCCCCGCCGACACGCGACGGTGTTTCGGCCGCGCGCGCGCCGGCGCCGCTTTCCATGCTCATTCCGCTTTGGACGCTCGCGCTCGCGAATGTCTGGTTTGGCGTGAACGCCGGCTTTACGACTTCGCTCGCCTGTAACGCCGCGATGATGCTGACAGGCGACGGCGTTTGCATCGGACCGGGAGCGGCGCCATGAACCCGAACGATCTTGTCTTCATTGCGCTGATTATTCCGCTGCTGACGTCGGTTGCGATCCTCGTTCTGTGGCGCGCGCCGAATCTTCGAGAACTCGCCACGCTTATTGGCGGGGCGGCGACGTTCTTTGTCGCCATACAGCTCGCCGGCGCCGTTGCGGCGGGACAGACGCCGCAAGCCTCGCTCGGAACGATTGCGCCGGGCATGGCGCTGACATTGCGTGTTGAGCC
>JAUIEH010000048.1 GCA_030428405.1 Alphaproteobacteria bacterium | reverse complement strand
GTCGATATCGGCGCGCGCGCGCAGCCAGACGAGATAATCCTCAAGCGCGCCTTCCTGCGCGCGTTCGCGCCACAGCGCCTCGACGCGCGGGCGCACGGAATCGAAGGTTATTTCTTCCGGCTCGCGGCGCTCGAGCACCTCGATCCAGTTTGCGCGCCCGTTCACGTCAATCGGGCCTTGTTGTTCGCCAACGGACATATCGGTCAGTCGTTGCGTCAGTTCCGCGCCGAGATAGACGCGCAGCTCGGACAGGCGAATGAGCTGATCGGGCGGATGTGCGACCGGGCGCTCCGGCTCGTCATCCTCGTCATCAGCGCGCAGCCAACGAATGCGCAGGCGCGGTTCGCCCATGAACATAGCGCGCTCGCGCTCGAACAGGTTGCGCAACTCGTCCTCGTCCGCCTGCTCATCCGCCTGTTGAATGGCGGCGTCGATCATGGACATGACGATTGCGCGCCGGACATTGGACGCCGTGCGTGGCAGGTCGAGCTCAACGCCGCGCTGAAACAACAGCTCCTCGTCTACGAGACGCGAGAGCGCGCGTTCGCGGGCATCCTCCGGCAACGGATTGCGAGAGTCCCGCGCCATTGCTTCGAGCGCCAGATCGAGGTCGCTGCGCGGGATGATATGGCCGTTCACCTGCGCAACGACCGGCCCGTCAGGCGCAAGCGCGCTTGAGGCCGGCCAGAGCAGCGCTACAAGCGCAAGCACGCCGCCGGCGGCCGCACCGATGATGAAGCCGAGTTTATCGCGCCTCATCGCCGGGTCGGCTGTTCGCCGTCATCTGGGCGGTAGTCCGTATCACCCTCATCCTCAGCCGGAGCGTCTCCCTCCGCCGCCGCATCGGCGGGCGCCCCGTCCATCGGAGCCGCCTCTTCCGGCGTCTCAGGCGGCGCCTGATAGCCGACATAGATCGGCGAAGACCAGGCGCGGTGCTCGACCTGTGCGACGCAGTCTTCGCTCATCTGCGTGCGGTAGTCGCCAAAACAGGGATTAGCGCGGATGCACTGTCCGTCAGCGTCATATTCGCAGCGCAGACCGGCGCCATTGATCTGGCCCGTCGGCTCCTGAATGGCGCGAACGTAATAGATCGCATCGCGGCCGCCAGCGAGGAAATCAGGGTCTTCAAACTCCGCGACACAGCCATCGCCGTCATCATCACACTCAAGCGTGCGCCAGACGTCTTCGATCAACAGATCGACGCTTTCATCCGGCTCAATCTGCGGACGAATGCGCACGACTTCAATGCGGGTGATGGCGTGGCGTTCATCGCCGGGATTATAGCACTCATTGCGGCACAAGCCCTCGAGCCTCTCGGCCGGCAATCCGCGTACGGCATAGTCCGGACAACCCGGCTGCTGCACGAATGAGCCTACCGCGCGGACACGGAAGCGCGGCGTTGCGGCGAGGTCAACATCCTCGCCCATGGCCGCGATCGCCTCGCCGTCCTCGTCGAGCATTTCAAACCAGAGAAGCTGACGCAGTCCGGAAGTTGCGTAGACGCGCCGGCTTTCCAGCGCCTCCCACACGCCATCGCGCGAGCGCTCACGGACATGCGCCGCGGCCAGTCCGCCGCCGGTGAAGAAGCTCGCCTGACGCTCAAGCTCCGTTATCTGAAAGCCGGCGTTTTGAATGAGCGTCTCGCGGTCGATCGCGACCGAATGCGGCGGGGCTTCTGGGTCCGGCGGCAAGAAGCGATGCGCGATATCTTCGCTCACTGCACCACTGACATCCGCCATATAGTGACGCTCAACCGGCTTATAGCCGATGCCGGGTCGCGCAGTGTGAGTGTCTGACGAGCCGATAAAGCCCCAATGGAAGCGACGCGGCTCATCGCCTTCGAAATTCGAGATAGCGAGCCCGTACTGCACCGACGTCGTCGGATTGAGATTGAACGCCGGCAAGAAGCAGTCCCTGCACTGACCGCTATCGAGCCAATCTTCGATATCCTCGCCCTGCACGGTCAGATGGCCGGCAAGACCGATGCTCGCCGCATTGCGCCGGGCGATGGCGGCGCGGTCTGCGCACTCGGCTTCCTCGACGCCTGCAAGCAGGCAGCGTTCCTCGATGATTTCTCCGGCGCGCCAGCAGGACGGCAGATAGTTCGGGCTTGGCTCCGGACATTCCGGCGCATCGACCGTGCCGTCGAATGCGCGCCAGGAGCGATATTCCTCCGAATTGCCGTGTCCGGAATAAATTTCTATCAGGCTGAATTCCTCGACCGGCTGGTCGGGGCGCAGCTGATGATCCCAGGTCGTGCCGGGCGGAGTGTAAAAGCCCCAGGAGGAGCCATGCGGAATGATCAGCCTCTCAACGCCCTGGGAGTCGAGGCGCGCGACCAGATCGGCGGGCGTCGCCGCGATTTCATAGCACTCGCGCGGCAGGTCGGCGGAATCGATTTCGGGATCGCAGAGCGGCGTGTCGCGCACTTCCTGCACGAAGCGGCCGAAGTCGTAATAGTCTTGGCGATTGGGCAGATCGAGCAACGCAATCTCAGGCGGCAGAAGCGCCTGCGCGTTGTCGCGCAGCGCGCGCACGGTGACGCCGGCGGCTGCAATCGGGCGCGCGGAAATCTCATCGGCTTCGATTGAGCGGAATATGACGTTCTTGTGCCCGTAATGCTCGCTCGGCAGCGCGCCGACCTGCGTCCACTCAAAGCCCATGAACGGAATGACGTCAGGAACGCCGTCGGCATCCGAGCGCGCGGCGCATTCCTGGATGCTCTCGACCGATTGCGCCCAGCGCCGCGGCGTCATCGCCTCGGCGTGATCAGTGATTGACCAGAAATCCAGCGCCGAGCAATAGCGCGCGAAATCACACGCATCCGCGAGTGGATTGGCGCCCTCGCCGCGCAGGAGCGGCAGCGCCCAAACGAAAGCGTCGGTCGAAAAGGTCGAGTGAACATGCAAATCGCCGAACAGGATCTGCGTGTCGTCGGGAAAGCCGGCCTCGTCGAGCGAGGCGCGCTGGGTTTCGATCCGGGTCTCAACGATATCGCCCGGAACCGAGGCGCCGACGATTTCGCCCGCGTCTCGGCTGCGTCCGTACCAGCCCTCGAGAATGCCGTAGACATAAACGCCCGCGCCCAGCGCGATCGCTGCCAATACGCCTAATGCGGCGAATATTGTTCTCATTGCCGCCTCCCCTCACGCCACGCTAGCGAACGGCGTTCACCGGTCAAGCGCCGCGCGGCGTGAAGTCGGCGGCATGTTGGGGGCCTCAGTCCGACATTTTCGCAACGGCCGCGCTCAGCTTGGCGAGGAGGTCCGACGCAGCCTCGCGTTCGGCCGCGCTAAAACCAGCCAGCAGATCGCGCTCGACGGTGCGCGCCTCTCGCGCCAGACGCTCATAGATGCGACGGCCCTTGGCGGTGAGATGGATATGGCTCAGCCGCCCATCCGAGCGCGAGGCGCGCCGGGTGATCAGCGCCATGTCCAAGAGGCGCTTCACTGCGCGGCTGACGATCGCTTTGTCCATCGGCGTGACGGCGACGATTTCATTAGCGCTGCGGCCTGGCTGTTCGGCGACGGCGGCGAGCACGCGCCATTGCGTCAGGCTCAACCCGCCCGCTTCGCGCACGATCAGCGACATGCGCCGCGCGAGACCTTCGGCCATCACCGAGATCTGATACGGCGCGAAGTCATCGAGCGCGATTGGGGAGAGGTCGGATTTGACAGCCATCGGGCGTGGGTTGTATCAAGCCAAAATAGTTGTAAATGACAACTTGTTGACATTGCAACCAATTGGCCGGCGCTGTCCAGACCGCCGCGCCGCAAAAAAAGCGCCAGGGAGCCGAGATGCCTGATCTGTTCGAAAATCCCATGGGTCTCGACGGGTTCGAGTTCGTGGAATTCACCGCGCCTGAGAAAGGCGTGCTTGAGCCGGTCTTTGAAAGCATCGGCTTCACGCGCATTGCGCGCCACCGTTCCAAGAATGTCGAGTTGTGGCGCCAGGGCGGCATTAATCTCATCACGAATTATGAGCCAAACTCGCCGGCCTACTATTTCGCGCAGGAACACGGCCCCTCGGCTTGCGGCATGGCGTTCCGCGTCAAGGATGCGAAAAAAGCCTACGCGCTCGCCATCGAGAAAGGCGCTCAGCCGATCGATACCAAGACCGGCGCAATGGAGCTCAAGCTGCCGGCGATCAAGGGCATTGGCGGCGCAGCGCTCTACCTCATCGACCGCTATGAGGAAGGCCGCAATATTTACGACATCGATTTCGAATATCTGCCCGGCGTCGACATCCGTCCTGAAGGCTGCGGCTTTGAGGTGATCGACCACCTCACCCACAATGTCTACCGTGGACGGATGGACTACTGGGCGAAATATTACGAAGAGCTCTTCAACTTCCGCGAAATCCGCTATTTCGACATCAAGGGCGAGTATACTGGCCTTCTCTCGCGCGCGATGACGGCGCCGGACGGCAAGATCCGAATCCCGCTGAACGAAGAGGCCGCCGGCGGCAAGGGCCAGATCGAAGAATTCCTGATGGCCTATAACGGCGAAGGCATTCAGCACATCGCCTTTTCCTGCGACGACCTGTTGGCGTGTTGGGACCGGCTGAAGGCGCAAGGCGCGAAATTCATGACGCCGCCGCCTGAGACCTATTACGAAATGCTCGACCAGCGCCTTCCGGGCCACGGCGAGCCGGTCGATCAGCTGCAGATGCGCGGCATTCTGCTTGATGGCTCGACCGAAGACGGCGATCCGCGCCTACTGCTGCAGATCTTCTCCGAGACGATGATCGGGCCGGTCTTCTTCGAGTTCATCCAGCGCAAGAAGGATGAAGGCTTCGGCGAAGGCAATTTCAAAGCGCTGTTTGAATCCATTGAGCGCGACCAGATCCGGCGCGGCGTGCTCGAAGGCGCGAAGGACTAAGCGGCCGCGCGCTTCAAGCGGCATGAAACAAAAGCGCCGGCGGATCGCTCCGCCGGCGCTTTTTCTTCTTGTCTCGAGATGTTGGTCAGCGCCGTCCGTCGCCGGAAGAATCGCTGGCGCCTTCGGGCAGGTTGAACACCTGACCGGGATAGATCAGGTCCGGGTCACGGATCTGTTCCTCATTGGCCGCATAAATAACCGTGTACTGCCAACCCGAGCCATAAAGACTGCGCGCCAGTCGCCAGAGCGAGTTGCCCGGCTGCACGACGATAGTCTCAGGACCGGCGGCTGCGACAGCTTCCGGCGTTGCGCGCTCGAACGGCACGGCGATGACCGCAGTGACGCGGCCGTCATCATCAAGCTGGTCGACCTGAAGCTCGTAAAGGCCGGGCGGGATTGTCGCGCCGGCGACCAGCGACCACTCGCCCTCGCCATTGGCGCGGGTTTCGCCCAGGAGCGATCGGTCGGCGAAGACGCGCACGCGCGCATTTTCGCGCGCGCGGCCTGAAAAGATCACGCCGCCCGCATCGTCATAATCAACGGCGAGCAATGCGAGTTCGAGACCCATGTCTTCGAGCGGCGATTGAATGACACGGCTCGCCCCGCCAGGGCGGCCGAGCACCACCAGCGGTTCGCTGTCGCGGGTTTCCGGCACGGCGACCAGCACGACCTGATCGGAGCGCAACTCCTCATCGTCATCGGTGCGCATGGCGAGTGAAAGCTCAACGGGCCCAGTCTGGAGCGGGTCCTCGACATAGAGCACCCACTCCCCGCCTTCGTCGATTTCAGCATCGGCGATTTCGACGCCATTGGCGTAGAGCACCGCGCGCCCGCCTGGCGCGCCACGACCTGCAACGACGGCTGTGCCCGATGGATCGACGCGCACGATGTCGAAGCTCGGCGGCGCAGCGCGCGGGGCGGCGGCGTCATCGACGTCGGGACCGCCGCCAATGCCATAGGTTTCCTCAGCCTCATCCGCGCCGGCCTCGTTCGAGGCGACGGAGAGCGAGCGATCCGCCGGGGGCGTCTCGGCGTCGCCAGCCGCGTCTGCATCCGCGTCTGCGTCGGGTTCGGCGTCGCCATTGGTGATCGGCGCGCGCGCCGAACGTGCTGCGCGGGCGTTTTCCGCGTTTTCGGCGAGATTGGTCTGGCCGATGCGGGCGATGTCGGGTCTGTCGCCGCGGAACACGTAATAGGCAGCGCCGGCGCCGACGATCATCACCGCGACCAAAAACGCGATGACGAGCGGACGTCTGTCTTCCATGAGCTTACGGGCCTCGCACCGCTGATGAGCGCGCACGCTCTCGCGACGCGCTTCGAAGTTGAGGTAAAATAAGGGCCAAGCGAGTCGCGCGCAATCGCGCCGGACAGCTCGAAAGGCCCGACATGTCGTTGCGATCCCGATCAATTTGCCTGTTTTGCGGCTCAGCGGAAGGCCGCGATCCCCGGCATATGCGACTTGCGGAAGCCTTCGGCGCCCATGTCGCGCGCACGGGCGTGCGTTTGGTCTATGGCGGCGGGGGCGTCGGACTGATGGGCGCTGCGGCGCGCGCGGCCTATGAAAATGGCGGGCGCGTCCTTGGCGTCATCCCCAAATTCCTGGCCGCGCCCGAGATCATGTATGAGGATATCGACCAGATCGTCGTCGCCACCCTGCACGACCGCAAGCGCGTGATGGCCGACCAATCTGACGCCTTCGCCGTCCTGCCCGGCGGGATCGGCACGCTGGAAGAAGCCATCGAGGTCTTGTCCTGGGCGAGACTCGGCCTGCACGCCAAGCCCGTCGTGTTCGTCGACGACAATGGCTATTGGAACGGCTTTTTCGACATGATCCAGCAGCAGATCAAAGCCGGTTTCACGCCGCCGGAGTTCCAGAACATGGTCTCGCGCGTGCGCACGCCCGAAGATGCGATCGAGCGCGCCTTCGGCGTGCTGGCGGCGGCTTAACTCCGTCTACGCCGCATCGTGCAGGATGAGGCCGAGCGTATAGCGCCGTCCCGCGCGCACTTCGCCAACGCCGTGACGCATGCGCGCCTTGACCGGGCCGCGCTTTCCTGAGACCGGACGGACATCGCCGGCGAAGATGACCGCTTCGCCAAAGCCAAGCGGAACCACGTCGACGCGGGTTTGCTGGCGCATGCGCTGTTCCGCCATCAAGAACTCCCCACCTTCGAAATCCGTATCCGGACGGCTCAAGAGAACCGCCACCTGCAAGGGGAAGAACACTTCGCCATAGCGATCCTGATGCAGGCGATTATGTCCGCCATTTTCGTATTTGAGGATCAAGGGCGTGGGCTTGGTCTGACCCGCAGCGCGGCACTGCTCGAGGAAAGCGTCGTGGCGCGCGGGAAACGCCGCCTCCTCGCCAAGCAAAGCGCGCCACTTATTCGCAATCGGCGCGAGCCTCTCATACGCGTTCATACGCAGCGTCTGCACGAGCGGCGGCAAGGGGCCCGCAAAATATTTGTACTCGCCTTCACCATAGGCATGGCGCGCCATGACGATCGTGCGGCGATAGCGCATTTCGTCCGTATATCCCTCAATAAGCGCGGCGCATTGCGCATCCGACAGGACGCGCCCCACGACCGCCCAGCCGCGCGCATCAAGCTCCGCCTCCGCGCGCGCCCAGTCGACTTGCGCGAGCGCATCGGTGCTCTGCGCCAGCTTGGCTTTCGCGCGCTTGGTCGCCTTCGTCGTGCTCATCACGCGAGCATGACCGCTCACAGTCGCACGCGCATTCCGAAAATTGCGGCCCTCTCGAATCGAAGCGGACAGGGACATCTCGCGCAGGTCGCAATATCGAGAAATCGCGCGCGTTGCGGTACACTAGGCTCATGGCAAGCAAACCTGCGCCTCCACGAAACTCAATCCTCAGCATCGCTGATCGTGGTGTTCTCAGAGCGGCGTTTCGAGTCATGCGCGACATTCGAACTACGCAGCACGGTGAGTTGTTCGACCGAACTCAGACAGACTTGAGATTTGTAACGGCAATGTCGCGAAGTGGAAGCGCCGAGGCTTTTCTCGCGGACCTAATGCAGGCGTGCATTTATTTCCAGCTATCCCACGACCGACCTGCGGGAGAAAAGCTTAGATCCTGCTTATTGCAGCTTGAGAAGCTAAATCTCCGCACCTACGAGCATGGCGCGTTCATATGGCTGATATCACTTTGGGCGCAGGATCTCGGGGATCGTCGTTCAAGCTTCCCGGAGGGCAAAGAACATTCCGGGCAGCTGTGTCCACGCCACGTTCCGAGCGAACTTTGGGAGTGGCTCGAAGATGCGGAGCCGCGTCTCAGAGACATTCGCGAGCGACTCGAACGTGACCCAAGGTCGGGAAAAGCACCAACCGAGGCCGACAATCCACTAATAGTGAAAGATTAGTTGGGCAGCCGGCCCAGGGTCGATTTTGGCGGCAGCGCGCTTGCCGGTCTCGCCGCTCCGCGCCCCTAAGCCGCTTCGCCCTTCAGCCGAGCGCGGGCTTTTTCCGGGCCGATCAGCGCGAACAAGGGCGCCATTTCGGGCCCGCGGCTCGCGCCGGTCAACGCCAGCCGCAACGGCGCGAACAAGGCTTTGCCTTTGGCGCCCGTCTTTTCCTTCACGGCAGCTGTGAACGCGCCCCATGTCCCCGCGTCGTAAGGACCGTCGGGCACGAGTTCGGCGGCGGCGCCTGCAAAGCTTTCGTCCTCGATTTGCGGTTCGATCGGACCCTCGACGATGCGCCACCATTTCGCAGCGTCATCCAGCGTCGTGATGTTCTCGCGCGCCATCTTCCAGAACGCCGCGCCGCCGCCGACATTGAGCGCGCCTAGGCGCTCGGCTACGGCGTCGAAGTCGGTTTCACGCAAGAGCTGCGCGTTGAGGCGGGAAAGCTCGGCCTCATCAAAGCGCGCGGGCGCGCGGCCGATCTTGGCGAAGTCGAATTCGTCGGCCAGCGTTTCCAGCTCTGTGCGCACCTCAATAGCGTCGGAGGTGCCGATCTTCGCCAAGAGCGAACTCAGGGCCATCGGCTCGATGCCCGCCTCGCGGAAATCAGCGACCGCAAGCGAGCCCAGGCGCTTGGAGAGCTTGTCGCCATCGGCGCCGACCAGAAGCGGCGTATGCGCAAAGGCCGGCGGCTCAGCGCCGAGCGCGCGGAACACCTCGATCTGCGCGCCGGAATTGGTGACGTGGTCTTCCCCGCGCACGACATGGGTGATGCCCATCTCCGCATCATCGACGCAGGACGGCAGCGTGTAGAGGAACGAACCATCCGCGCGGATCAGGATCGGGTCGGACACCGAGGCCGTATCGACCTGGCTGGCCCCGCGCACAAGGTCGTCCCACTCGACGCGCTCATGGCTGAGCTTGAAGCGCCAATAAGGCTTGCGCCCTTCGGCCTCGTAAGCTTCGCGCTGTTCGTCCGTGAGTTTAAGCGAGGCGCGGTCATAGACCGGCGGCTGGCCTTGGGCGCGCTGAATCTTGCGCTTGCGGTCGAGCTCGTCCTCGGTCTCGTAGCAGGCATAGAGCAGGCCCTGCTCGCGCAGACGCGCCGCCGCCGCCTCATAAAGGTCGAAGCGGTCGGACTGCTTGTGCTTGTTGTCGATCGTAAAGCCGAGCCAGGCGAGGTCCGTCTCGATGGCGATCTCATATTCCGCTTTCGAGCGCTCCAGATCGGTGTCGTCGACGCGCAGGATGAAGGTCCCGCCATGGCGGCGCGCAAACAGCTGATTCATCAGCGCCGTGCGGACATTGCCGACATGAAGCCGGCCCGTGGGCGACGGCGCGAAGCGAACGATCGGAGACATGGGTTTTCAGCTCATTGGATGTGAGCGCGAGGGCATGCGCCGCTTGGGCGTTTTGGTCAAGGCGGGCGGGACGCGACGGCGTTCGTTACGAGGCCCGCGCTGAGCGGCGGCGGCGGATGATCATCACGACGTAAGCCGCGGCCACGAAGGGCGCCAGCGCAAGCAATACAAGCGACGCCGTAACAATGATTTCTGCGAGGCGCACATCCTCGCCCACGGCGCCCGCCATGCCCTGTGTGACGAGATACGCAAATCCGAAATAGGCTATCGGCACGGCGACCGAGCAGAGCGAAGCGAGCAGCGCCGTTGCGGCGACGAATGGCGGCAATTTGGCGAACCGCAAGAGGAAGACGGCGAACAGCGCGACGCGCCAAGCCGCCACAAACGCAAGAAACGCATAGTTCACTGAACGTGCGTTTTGGACCGACATGCACCGCTCGACGGGAATAGCGTAGATGAACCCCGGCGCGGACGTCATCGTGATGAATAGTAACACCGCCGCGTAAGTCCAACGCTCCGGCCGGAGCGGCTTGACCACGGTCCAGACGATTGCGGCTAAAGCGAAGACATAGGCGAATGACCCCAGACCTAAATATTGCCACCACTGAGCGTCTGGTTTGTCCCAATACCGCCCCACGCCTGCGAGCACGGTAATCGCCAAGCTTAGTGTGAGGTAAACTTGGAAGTGTCGTCGCGCACCGTCGCTGAGCCGACGAAATGTGAGCAAGCGAAGCTGATCTTTCGCGAAGGCGGCAATAGCGTCCATCGGCCCGCCCAATCGTTTTCGCCGAACACGCGTCGACTGCAATCCTGGATTGGCATGCGCCGCTCAAGCGCCCCGGTCAAGCCGGGCGCATCTAGCCCCGCCCTCAATCCACCTGGTCGCGATATTTATTGGTGATGGGATAGCGCCGGTCACGGCCGAAATTGCGGCCGCCGACCTTGGCGCCCGGCGGCGCCTGGCGGCGCTTATATTCGGCCAGATACAGCAGCCGCTGAATCCGCATCACGGTCTCGGCGTCGTGGCCGCGCGCGATGACCTTTTCGATTTCCTCCTCGCGGTCGACAAGGCCGCGCAAAATGTCGTCGAGCACCTCATATTCGGGCAGCGAGTCCTGATCGGTCTGATCGGCGCGAAGCTCCGCAGACGGTGGTTTCTCGATCACGCGCTCGGGGATGACGACGCCG
>JAUIEH010000047.1 GCA_030428405.1 Alphaproteobacteria bacterium | reverse complement strand
TGAATTGAATGCGAACCTGGCCCTCGGCCTCGCGCGCAATCTCAGCTGAGGTGATGATCCACCACTCATGGCCCTTCCGGATGCGCACACGCAGCGTCGCGCGCAAATCCTTCTCGCACGCCAGCGCGCAAATTTGCGTCATGGCTTGGTGATCTTCCGCGTGGATCAGCTGAAGCGCCGAAGCGCCGTTGGCGGGAACATCGATGATCAAGGGCGCATGCGCGTCCTGTTCGAACGCGAGAATTTCCAGTCCCGTCGTTGCGATCAGCGTCGCACGGTCGTCGCGCGGCGCGGATGTTTTGGTCACAAGCACGCGGACACTCCCAAAAGCGCTGGGGCTAAGCCGTTAGTTTCTAATCAATTTTGCTTTCAAGCGCGTAAACGCGCCTTGATGCGCCGCCGTCGTTTCACCATGCCGCCAACGCTGGCATAGTCCCGCGTCCGCATGCGCAGGGCAGAATTTCAGGACTGACGACAAGATGCTTGAGAAGACATTCGATCCGAGTGAGGCGGAGCCTCGCCTGTACGAGGCCTGGGAGAACAGCGGCGCGTTCCAGCCGAAGGAGGGCGAGGCGGAGCCGTTCTGCATCGTCATCCCGCCGCCCAACGTCACCGGCTCGCTGCATATCGGGCATGCGCTCAACAACACACTGCAGGACATCCTGATCCGCTATCAGCGCATGTGCGGCAAGAAAGTGCTCTGGCAGCCCGGCACGGACCACGCCGGCATCGCCACGCAGATGGTCGTCGAGCGCCAGCTGATGGAGCAACAACAGCCCACGCGCCGCGAGCTTGGCCGTGAGGAATTCGTCAAGCGCGTTTGGTCGTGGAAAGAAGAATCCGGGGGTGTGATCCTCAACCAGCTGCGCCGGCTGGGCGCGTCATGCGACTGGAGCCGTGAGCGCTTCACCATGGACGAAGGCCTCTCGGCCGCCGTCGTCAAAGTGTTTGTCGAACTTTACGAGCAGGGCCTGATTTATCGCGCCAAGCGGCTGGTGAACTGGGACCCGAAATTTCAGACCGCCATCTCTGACCTCGAAGTCGAGAACATCGAGACGCCGGGCCATATGTGGCACTTCAAATATCCCCTCGAGGGCGGGGAGACCTATCGCTATGTCGAGAAGGACAAGGACGGGAACATCGTCCTGGAAGAAGAGCGCGACTACATCTCCATCGCAACGACCCGGCCGGAGACGATGCTCGGCGATGGCGCGGTGGCCGTGCATCCCGACGACGAGCGCTATGCGCCGATCGTCGGCAAGCTCTGCGAAATCCCGGTCGGACCAAAGGCGCATCGCCGTCTCATCCCGATCATCGTCGATGATTATCCGGACCCGGAATTTGGCTCCGGCGCGGTGAAGATCACGGGCGCGCACGATCTGAACGATTACGGCGTCGCCGAGCGCAACGACATTCCCAAATACCGGCTGATGGACGAACAGGCGGGGATGCGCGCAGACGGTGCGCCTTATGCTGAGGCGGCCGCGCGTGCTCTCGAGATTGCGCGCGGCGCAAAGACCGATGAAGCGGAAGTCGACGCAATTAATCTGGTTCCGGACGAATATCGCGGGCTCGACCGCTTCGAGGCGCGCAAGCGCGTCGTCGCCGACATCGAGGCTGACGGCCTGATGATCAAGGTCGAGGACAAGTCGATCATGCAGCCTTTCGGCGACCGCTCCGGCGTCGTCATCGAGCCGATGCTGACGGATCAATGGTTCGTGGACGCCGAAACGCTCGCCAAGGAGGCCATCGCGGCCGTCGAGGACGGGCGCACGCGCTTCCATCCCAAGAACTGGGAGAAGACTTATTATGAGTGGATGCGGAACATCCAGCCCTGGTGCGTGTCGCGCCAGCTCTGGTGGGGCCACCGCATCCCCGCCTGGTATGGGCCGGACGGAAGCGTTTTCGTCGCGGCGGACGACGCCGGCGCGCGCGAAAAGGCGCGCGCGCTTTATGGCGACGACGTGGAGCTCACCCAGGACGAAGACGTCCTCGACACCTGGTTTTCCTCCGGGCTCTGGCCGTTCTCCACGCTTGGCTGGCCGGAAGAGACCGCGGAGCTGAAGACCTTCTATCCGACCTCGGTTTTGATCACGGCGTTCGACATCATCTTTTTCTGGGTCGCGCGCATGATGATGCAGGGCCTGCATTTCATGGATGAAGTTCCGTTCAAGGACGTCATCATCCACCGGCTCGTGCGCGACGCGCAGGGTCAGAAAATGTCCAAGTCCAAGGGCAATGTCGTCGACCCTCTGGAGCTGATCGACCAATATGGCGCGGACGCCTTGCGCTTTGCGCTGGTCGCGCAAGCTGGCCCCAACGCTGACATCCGCATTTCCGAGGATCGCGTCGCAGGCGCGCGCAATTTCGGCACCAAGATCTGGAACGCCGCGCGCTTTGCACAAATGAATGAGTGCGCGCCAGTGAAGGGCTGGGAGCCGGCCTCGGCGAAAGAGACGGTCAATCGCTGGATCGTCGGAGAAATCGTCAAGACAGCGCGCGCGGTCAAGGACGGGCTCGACGGCTATCGCTTCAATGACGCGGCTAACGCGGTCTATCGTTTCGCCTGGAACACCTATTGCGACTGGTATGTCGAACTCATCAAGCCGATTCTGTCGGGCGAGGACGGTCCCGCCAAGGATGAAACCCGCGCCTGCGCCGCCTGGGCGCTGGATCAGCTCTTGGCGCTTTTGCATCCCTTCAGCCCCTTCGTCACCGAAGAACTATGGGAGAAGACGGCGGGCGAGGGCGGCCGCGATGAGATGCTGATTTCGCATGTCTGGCCGGATTTCGACGACGGCCTCATCGATGCGGCGGCGGGCGACGAGATGAATTGGGTCGTCTCGCTGTGTACGGATGTTCGTTCCTTGCGCGCGGAGTTCAATATTCCGCCGGCCCAGCTTGCGCCTTTGCAGGTGACGGGAGCGGCTCCCGAGACGCTCGAATGGCTCGCCCGTCACGAAGAGGCGCTGAAGCGTCTGGCGCGCGTGGAAAGCTGGCAAGCGAGCGAGACCGCGCCGTCCAACGCCTTGCAGCTCGTCGTACGCGAAGCGACCTACGCGATCCCGATGGCGGGTCTGGTTGATCTCGATGCGGAGCGCGCGCGGCTTTCCAAGGAAATCGCCAAGGTCGACGGCGAAATCTCGCGCCTGGTCAAGAAGCTCTCCAATGAGCGCTTCGTCGCAAATGCGCCGGAAGACGTCGTCGCCGCCGAGCGTGAAAAACAGGCGGGCTATGAGGCCCAGCGCGAGAAACTCGCCTCTGCGCTTGAGCGTCTGGAGAGCGCGCAATGATGTCGGACGCGCCCGCATCCTCACCGCCGCGGATCGATAAAGACGCGGTGCGCGAGGCGGCGGGCCCCGAGCTTGAGGCGCTGCAAGCGGAAGTTTCCGACGCCATCAAGACGCTGATGCGGCGCGCGGCTCTGGGTTTCCTGATTCCAAGCGTCGTCATTCTCTCAGGCTTCATTTTCGGCATGGACAGCTTTCGCATTGGGGCGTTTCTCGGCGCGGCGGCGATGACTTTGTTCTGGCTGTTTCTTGCGCTGCGCGCGGCGGCGCGCATTTTCGCAGCGCGATCGCGCGTGCTGGAGGCCGTCGCGCCCGCGCTCAATCTGACTTATGCGGCGCGACCTGAAACGCCGATCGATCTCAGCGCGTTTGAAGGCACTTACTACGCCTCCGTCTTCAAGCATTCGCGCGTCGAGGACGTCTTGTCCGGCGCGCATGAAGGCGCGGCGTTCGAGATGTTCGACGTCAAGCTGCGCGCGCGCTCCAAGGGGCCCGACGGGAAATGGCGCGCAAGCGAGCCGCCGCCTTTTCTGCGCGAGATGGTGTTTGCGCAAACAGGCGTCGTGCGCATCCCCGTGCCGGGACGCTGGACGGGTCGCACGGTGGTCTTGCGCGACGCCGGCATCGTCAATCGCCTGAATGCGCCGCGCGGACTGGCGCGCGTGCGCCTCGTTGATCCGGAATTCGAGAAGGTGTTCGAGGTGTTCTCGGACGATCAGGTCGAGGCGCGCACCTTGCTCGATCCCGTCGTCATGGAGCGCCTCAAGCGGCTCGAGGACATCTTCGCGCCAGAGCCGGTCGCTGATGACGACTCCTCGCCCGCGCCTGCTGTGGGCGTGTTTCAGGACGGCCATCTGCTGATCGCCCTGCCGCGTCAGCGCCCGGAAAAGCGCATGGACATTAAGAGCTTCGCCGACCTTAACGCGGATTTCGCGCTTGATATGCTAATCGCCGAATTGGAGGCGGTTTACGCCGTCGTGGATGCGTTGGCGAAGAGGCGGGCGTGATGGACGAGACAGGCGCGCGCGCAGATGAAGCTGCGACCGTTGGAGCCGCCGCCAGGCCGGCGCCGGATGCGGACGCCGCCGCTGCGATCGAAACCGACGCCGCCTTCGAAAAGCTCTTCGCCGATGAAATCGCGCCCAAGCTGGAAGCGCGCGAGGATAAGCGCCGCGACACCGTGCGCTTTCACAATATCTCACTCGCCATCGGGATCGGCGTCGCCGCTGTGCTGGTCGCTCTGGTGTTCGGTTTGGGCGGTCCGCCGCCGCTCGCATTTTTTCTCGGCGTTTTGTCGCTGATGATCGGCTGGGGCGTGGGCGCGGCTGCGGTGCATACGCTGAAGAAAGAGGTCAAGCACGCGATGACGCAGTCCATCGCGCCTTTTCTCGGCCTCTCTTTCACAGCCGGTATTTCCCAGCCGCCGGGCTTTCGCCAGTTCCGCGAGCTGCGTCTGGTGCCGAGCTATAATATTTCAAGCTTCGAGGATTTGCTCGAAGGTCAACATGCCGGCCATTTGTTCGAGCTCTATGAGGCGCATCTGAAGCGGCGCACGCGCGACAGCAAGGGACGCACACGGACGACGACCGTGTTTCGCGGCCAGCTCGTGCGCATCGCCTTTCCGCGCAATTTCGATTCAACCACCGTGATCATGCGCGATGCGGGCGTGTTCAACTGGATGAACAAGCCCGGCAAGGAGCTGAAGCGGGTGGGGCTGGTCGATCCGCATTTCGAGAAGATCTTCGAAGTGTTCGGGACCGATCAGGTCGAAGCGCGTTATCTGCTGACGCCGTCCTTCATGGAGCGCTTGCTTGCGCTGGAGGCCATGTTCAAGGGCAAGCGCGTGCGCGCGGCTTTTGACGGCGGCGACCTTTTGATCGCGGTCCAAGGCGGCGATCTGTTCGAAGCGGGTTCGATGTTCAAGCCGCTTGCCGACATCTCGCGCGCCCGCACGCTGCGCGATGAAATCCGCTCGATCCACGACATCATCGACGTGATCGACGAGCAGCGCGATGCGCCGCAACCTGTCTGAACCGGCGCGCAAAAAAGCGTAAAGGGCCAAGCTCGCGCCGGCCCTTCGTTAGTGATTTCTACCGCTAAAGGCCACGTTCACGGAACGCGCTTGCGCGCATCCGGTCGTGTCTCAGCTTTCGTTGCGTGCGCTATAGGAACGCTCGCTCTCGCGCTCATCGCGCTGCGAGCCGAGTTCCATCTGGCGCAGATGCGCATCCGAATAGAGGCATGCGGCTTCGAGCGCCGAAAAGAGCCCCTTGCTCATAACTTCCCCTCGTCAGTCTACGTCTGTGTTTCCCCAAACCCAGCCGTCTTGTTGACTCACATAGGATACCGATTCGCGGCTCCGGATTCGAGTCTTCGGTGTTCACGGATTGCAGCATTGCACAACATTTCTCACGCCGGGCGCGCCGCGCCGCGCAGCTCTTCGGCGTTGCAGCATAATGCTGAGCGCCGGAAACGCAGGCGGCGCTTAGCTTTGCGTGATGCTGCTAATTGTCCGTGCCCGCATCACCTTCGCCGTCGGTCTCTTCGGCGCTTGCTGCATTTTCATCCGCGCCGCCGTCATTCCGGTTCAGCGTGACGCCGGCGACGGGCTCGCCGCGTTCCTCGGGCGGGATATAGACATAGTCGAGCTCGAAGACGTTGTCAGCGAATCCTTGCGCTTCCATGTATGAGCCGAGCGAGGCGAACGTGACCGTGCGGATGCCGCCGCGATGATCGGCCGTGCGCAGCCGGCTGTCTGTGAAGCGGGCGAACATGCGCTGGAAAAGATTGGTCGGAATCTCCGTGGGCTCGAAGCCCTCGCGCAGATGCGAGATGACTTCATTGCGGTCGTCCGTATCGAAGGCGGCCGCGCCGACGACGTCGAGCATGAATTCGTTGCAGTTCTGGAAGCGGGCGTCGAACGGATTGGAGATCAGCGAATAGACCGGCTGGTGCATGTTGTAATAGGTGCGCGAGTTCATCACCTCGAGCATGCGCCGCTGCATGTCGCGGGTCGGCACGATGACGCCCGCCTGACCGACCGCCATGGCCGCTGTGAAGTCGAGCGGGAAATCCTGGTGCAGGAAGGAGCGAAGCGGGTCGTCCTCGAAGCCGCTATAGAGATTATAGACGGCATAGCCCGGCACGCGGCGGCCATCTTCGGTCTCGACCGTGGTGTAGACCCAGAATGCGCCATGCGTGTAGCGGATGCCTTCCGGCATGGCCGAGCGCGCGCGTCCGGCGCGGAACACGATCGCAATGCGGGCGCCGCGCGAAGCGAGTTCGCGCTCGATCTGTTTGGAGAATTCCGCCGCATCGACGATGTCGAGCAGGACCGTGCCGCCGCCGCCGCCGCGATTGCTGGCGTTGGCGATCGCGCCGCTCGCCTGAGCGGTTTCCGCCGGCGCCGGCGCGCCGGGCAGCGCGCTCGGCAAAATGGCGAGGCTGAGCGCACAGGCGCCGAGCGCGAAAAGCCAGTTGCGCGCTGTCCGTCTCATTCCTCGTCCTCCGCGGGCTCAGACGCCGCTTCGGCGTCCTGATAGGGCTCGACCGGCGCATCGGGGGCGGCCTCGGCGGCGACGATCACCTCGTCGCTGATCGCAAGCGGTCCCCAGTCATCGCCGTCATCGGGCGCAGCTTCTTGGCTGGGCGCGACGGCGACCCGGCCGGTCGCGGCGCCGACGCCGGCGCGCGCCAAAGCGTCGGCTGCGCGCGCGGACGCATCCGTTGCAGGCGCGGAGCCGTCTTGGGATTGAGCCAGGCCAGGTGCGGCAAGGAGGATCGCCGAACACGCGGCGAGGGCGGCAATACGCATATTCTAGCGCTCCCGTGAAGCTAGGCGCCGGCCCGTTCAGCCGGTCGCGCGTCACTAATCTAGTGCGGGAAGGCGCCACGCTGAAATGGCGAAATCACGGCGAAGCGTCAGCTTGCGCGTCAGTCGCGGAACGCGCCGATCACGGGCACATGGTCGGACGGCTTTTCCATCGCGCGCGCCTTGCGGTCGATTTCGACGCCTTCAAGCCGGTCGGCGGCCTGCGGGCTGAGCGCGAGATGGTCGATGCGGATGCCGTGATCCTTCTGCCAGGCGCCGCCCTGATAGTCCCAGAACGTGTACTGGCTCATGCGCCCGTCGACGGCCATGAAGGCGTCCGTGAAACCTTCCCAGAGGAGCGCGCGCCAGGCCGACCGCGTTTCCGGGCGAAACAGCGCATCGCCCTCCCAGGCGGCGGGATCGTGCACGTCTTCGGGACGCGGAATGGCGTTATAATCGCCGGCGAGCACGAGCGGTTCTTCCAGCGCGCGCAGACCGCGCGCGTGCATGCGCAGGCGCTCGAACCATTTCAGCTTATAGCCGTATTTCTCCGTATCGACCGGATTGCCGTTGGGCAGATAGATCGAGGCGACGCGGAACGCGCTGGTCTCGCCGGGAATGACCGCTTCGATATAGCGGGCCTGTTCGTCGTCATCATCGCCGGGCAGGCCGCATGTGACGTCCTCGATCCCGCGCTTGGATAAGATCGCTACGCCGTTATAGGTCTTTTGTCCGTGAACGGCGGCTTCATAGCCAAGCTCCGCCACTGCGTCGGTCGGGAACTTCTCATCGACGCATTTGATTTCCTGCAGGCAGACCACGTCGGGCGCCGCCTTTTCCAGCCACGCCAAAATGGTCGGCAGCCGCGCATTGATCGAGTTGACGTTCCAGGTCGCGATTTTCATGGCGGCGTTCCTAAGCGGCGTTGGTTCGCGCAGGCAAGCGGGATGCGGGCGGCGGCTGTCGCGCGCGTGGTCTTAAAAACCGCGAAAGCTCGTAAAGTCCTCGACCGGCGCGCGTTCGGCGCGAAACTGCGCGAGCGGCGCGGTCTTGTCCTCATGGCCGATCGCCAAGCCGCACCAGATGGTTTGCCCGTCTTCGAGCCCGAAATGGGATTTCAATGACGGCCTGAGCGCGCCCCAGCATTCCTGTGCGCAAGTCGCAAGACCGCGCGCTTCGGCCGCCAGCATCACCGCCATCATGAACATGCCGACATGGCCCCATTGTCCGTGTCCAAATCTATCATCCATGACGAAAAACAAGGCCGCCGGCGCGCCGAAAAACGCGAAATTATTCGCAAACCATTGGCGTCGGGCAGCTTTGTCTTCGCGACCGATGCCGAGTGCGTCATACATCTGCTCGCCGACCTCAAAGCGGCGCGTGCGCAAGGGCTCCCAGAGATTTTCCGGATAGATCGCTTTCTCCGTCGGCTCTCCGCGCGGATGTTCGAGCAAGACGTTGAAGGCGAGCGTGGTGAGCGCGGTCAGCTCATCACCGGCGACGGCGATGACTTTCCAGGGTTGCAGATTGCCGCCCGACGGCGCGCGCCGGGCCTCCTCCAGGATCGCTTCGATGTCCGCGCGCGCGACCTTATCGGGCGTGAAGGCGCGCACCGAACGGCGCTGCGCAAGGGCTTGGGAGACGCTCATGCTCATCGACGCGATCCTGTGCTTGCAATGACGCTGCGCAGCATAAGGAGGCGGGCGGTCGCGACAAGCGAGGGCGTAGAAATTGGCGCCTGCGCGCGATCGAAATTGGACCTTTCAGGGTGAATTCGCGCGCCTATCCTCGCGCGCCATGGCCTGCGCGCGCAGGCAAGTTCAACCGGGAAGGCGCGCCGAACATGATCAAGCTGAACAAGCCCACGCTGGCCGTGCTCGCAAGCGCAAGCCTGCTCGCGGCTTGTGCGACGGCGCCGGAGGAAAGCGCGCCGGTCGCAGACGCCGCGCCTGCGGCTCCGAGCCCGGCCATGGCGCATTTTCTCTCCGACGGTCCTGCAGCGGACGCGCCGCCTCAGCTTCTCCATTTCGCGCCGCTGATCGGCGACTGGTCGATCCAGGGCGAGCGCCGCGACGCCGACGGCGCCTGGGCGCGCAGCCCCAATGAGATTGCGCGCTGGAGTTTTCGCTACGCGCTCGACGGCTATGCGATCGCCGATATGTGGACGGCGCCCGCTCATGACGTCGACTTGCGGCCAGACCAGACGCGCCAGGTCGGGATCAATCTGCGCATCTACTGGCCCGATCGCGATGAGTGGGAAATGACCTGGGTCTCGCCGGGCTGGGGCATGATCCCGCGCTACACCGCGACGTCCGACGGGAATGTCGTGGTCATGCAGAGCACGGAAGAAAATCAAAACGGCGCGCTGCAGCGCATCACCTTTCACGAAATGACCGGCGACAGCTTCTCCTGGCGCAGCGAGAACTCCACCGATAGCGGAGAGAGCTGGACGGAGAATATGCGTTTATACGGAACGCGCCTCGAATAAAGGCGTGGAGCGCGCGGCGCGCGCGTCCTGCGCCTACGGCTCTTGCTCTTCCCGGACCTGAGCCGGGGCGCGCGCGCCGCCGCTAATTTCCGCTGGTCTTGCGCGCATCGTCCTCGGTTGCAGCGCGCAGGCCGAGACTGGCGAGCAGCGCCATGTCGTCGCTTGTTTCCGGGTTGGGCGTGGTCAAAAGCTTGTCGCCGATAAAGATCGAATTGGCGCCGGCGAGGAAGCACAATGCCTGAAGCTCCGTGCTCATTGTTTCGCGCCCAGCCGACAGCCGCACGACCGAGGTCGGGAACGTGATGCGCGTGGCGGCGATTGTGCGGACCAGCTCGAGCCCGTCTATGGGCTTGCTGTCGCTCAAGGCCGTGCCCTCGACCGGAACGAGCGCGTTGATGGGCACGCTGTCGGGCGCTTCAGGAAGCTGAGCGAGGGCGTGCAGGAGGCCGACGCGGTCCGCACGCGTCTCGCCCATGCCGACAATGCCGCCGCAGCATGTCGAGATGCCGGCCGCGCGCACTTTCGCCAGCGTGTCGAGCCGGTCGTCATAACTCCGTGTAGTGACGACCTGGTCGTAATATTCCGGCGAGGTGTCGAGATTGTGGTTGTAGTAATCCAGTCCCGCCTCTTTGAGGCGCTCGGCCTGGCCGTCATCAAGCATGCCCAGCGTGACGCAGGTCTCCATGCCCATCGCCTTGACCCCGGAAATGAGGTCGCAGACGGGTTCGACGTCACGGTCCTTGAGCGAGCGCCAGGCCGCGCCCATGCAAAAGCGCGTGGCGCCGGCCTCTTTGGCGCGCTGGGCTTCAGCGAGCACGGTCTCGGCGTCCATCAGCTTGCTCGCAGGCACGCCGGATTTGGCGAAGGCGGACTGGCTGCAATAGCCGCAGTCTTCCGGACACCCGCCGGTTTTCACGGAAAGGAGCTGGCAGGTCTGCACGGCATGGGGGTCGAAATTTTCGCGCAAGGCCGCCTGCGCCCTGAGGATCAGGTCCGATAAAGGCGCATCGAACAGGCTGGCGATGTCGGCGCGAGACGGCGCATCAGCGCGCGCGGCGTCGTCTAAAGGCGGCATAGAGGCTCCGTCGGGAGGTTTCGCTGTTTGCGCCAGCATATCGCGCTTGGCCGATGTGGGAAGCCGGGGGGCGTCTCGGCTCACATTGAGGTGGACGCCTCTCTAAACGCGTCATCCCGGGAAGCGCGACAGCGCGTATCCGAGACCTGCTGCTGAGCGACATGAAACGCGTCCGTCTTGAGGCGCATTCGACTTTCTCGGCGCCGACGGCAGGTCCCGGCTCTCGCTGCGCTCGGCCGGGATGACG
>JAUIEH010000541.1 GCA_030428405.1 Alphaproteobacteria bacterium | reverse complement strand
CACCCTCGCGCGCAGTTCGAATGATGTCTCGACCAACGAGGCGCCGCCAATGAGCGCGCCGGTCGCATCGCGCGGACTGACGGCCTGGTAGGAATAGCCGCGGATCGAACCGCCGCCGCCCGCGAAAAAGAGATCGCCCGCCGGCGCATCATCAATATCGGTCGCCGTAATCGCGCCCAAGCGCAGACGCGCGGCCGCAGTCAGGCGGTCCTCGCGCAGCGGATAATAGATCGAGCCTTCGGCGTCGGTGATGAGATAGGCGATGGTCGCATCGCCAAAGCCGCTGATCGGCTGCAGGGTCAGGCGCAATCGTTCGCCGCGGCTCGGATCGAGCGGGCTATTGGTGGAATCCCAGCGCAAAGTGCCGGCGCCGCGAATGAGTGCGAGCGACTGGGCGCCGTCCGCGTCTGTCGTTTCCTGCAGCGTCAGACCGACGCCAAGCGCGGCCGAGAGGCGTTCGCTCAAGGGCTGCTCGGCTTCGGCGTCGATGCTGAAGGCGTTGCGATCGTACGCGTCGGTTTCTTCCTGGATCGCCTCGGTCGAGAGCCGGAGGATACGTCGCGCGCGTCGCCAGGCGGGGATGGCGAGTTCCGCGCCGATCGAGCGTTCTATGGTCTGCAGATTGCCTTCCAGCGTCAGCTGCTCAGCCCCGCCAAACGCGTTGCGCAGGATCCAGGCGGCTTCAACGCCTGCGCCTTCGGACGTGGAATAAGACCCCCCGAGCGAAAGCGTGCGTTGAGGCTCGTCTTCCAACGCCACCAATACTGGGCGCGTCTGGTCGTCCGTGTCCGGATTTTCTGGCTCGCCCAGTGTGATGGCCACGGACGAAAACGCATTGGTGTCGCGAAAGCGGCGCGAATAGGCGTTGAGCTGGTTTGGCGCATAGACATCGCCCTGATCGAAGGGAACGAGCCGGCGCAAGAGCTCCGGACGCACATTCGCGCCGCCGGTCGCTCTGATCTCGCCCATACGCACGAGCGGACCGGTCTGGAATGTGAGATGCACATCCATCGCGGTGCGCTCATGATCGACCACGAGGCTGCGCTCGCCCGCGCGCGCATCCGCATATCCCGCCTCATGCAGCGCTGCGACGACGGCGCGCTCTGCGCTCAAAATCTCTACGGAACGCGCGGGCGAACCCGTATCCAGCTCAGCAGCGCGCCTGATGGCGATCATGTCGGCGTCCGAAAGCGGTCCGATAAAGCCGATCGCGATCTCGCCAAACATGAAACGCGAGCCGGGTTCGACTTCGACCATCGCGACCGGCGGCTCGCCGCTCTCGACGCGCGGGCGCACTTCAGCGCCGTAAAAGCCTTCCGCGCGCAAGGCGGCGATGATCTGTTCGGCGGCGCGCGCGGCGTTGCGGCGGGCGGCGAATTCCGTGTCGGGAGGCGTCTCAACCTCGCCGACCGCCTCGCGCGCCAGATCGAACACGGGCTCATCCGGCAGCCCCACAACACGCGCAAGCGGTTCCTGTGCTCGCGCAGGCGCGCCCGCAACGCAAAACGCCGTGAACGCAGCCACCGCCAGTCGTGTCAGTCTCATTGAGGAGATGTGCTCAGATTCGTTCGCCCCAAACGAGAATATCACGCAGAAGCGCGTCAAATGCGCGAAAAGCCGGGTCGAAAGCGAAGCGGGCGCGAAATCCGTGGATAACGCCGGCGCGGTTAGGCGCTCTTTCCCGCCATATATTCCGGCAGCCAGCCCTCATAGGCCGCGCGAATGTCGGCGAGGGGGATGTCGACATTGTCGGCGATCTTCAAGGCGTCGCCATTGAAGCGACCGATGATCTGGTATCCCTGTGCCCAACCGCGATTTGTGGCTGCGGACAGAAGGCTTAGCGTTTCCGGCTCCGGCTTGGCGGCGATCAAGTAGCGCGCTTGGTCTTCGCCGAAAAGCCACGCACACAGAGAGCCAGTGTCGGGCGCTTGCGCTACGAGCCCAGACTGAGCTTCGGAAACATTCACAAAAAGTTCC
>JAUIEH010000046.1 GCA_030428405.1 Alphaproteobacteria bacterium | reverse complement strand
TCGTGATCTGATTTTCGCGATGTTGAGGGGACGCATCAGACAGCGCATCGCCGCTTATGTGACGGCGTTCGCCATGGCGCTCAGCGCCATAGGCCCGCAGGCGGCTGCGCTCGCCGGCGGTGACGCTGGCGGCTGGCTTTCCGCCTGGTGCGGACGCGAGGCGCCGAGCGACCGAATGGCCGCCGCGCTGCAGGAGATTTTCGCCGCAGCCGGCATGGAAGCCCCTCAAAGCGAAGATGAGGGCGGCGACACTGCTCCTGGCCATTGTCACGCCTGCACGCCCGGCAAGCATTGCGCGCTCAGCGCGCTGATGAGCTTCGCGCCGGTTCACTATATTTCATTCTCGACAAATCCTGGTCCAGCACAGAGCGACCAGCCGATATTCCTCGCCCGCGGACCGCCCTTGGGCGGGCGCGCGCCGCCTACGGCCTGACCGCAATGAGAAGAGCAAATCGGTCAAACCGGCGCCGCTGATCGGCGCCCCGTAGTGTTGGGTTTTCGAAATGAAAAAATACCTGATTGCGGGCGTGTTCGCGCTCGCGTCGGCGCAGGCGCCTGCCTATGCCGACCTCAATGGCGCGCGCGCTGACGCGCACGCGCCGATCGGCGTCATGGGCGATCACACCCATAATAGCGGCGAGGTGATGTTCTCCTACCGCTTCATGCGAATGTCGATGAGCGGCTCGCGCATCGGCTCGGACGAAGTCTCGCCTGAGACAATCGCGACTTCGGTCGCCAACCCGTTCGGCATGCCGCCGACCTTGCGCGTCGTTCCGCTCGACATGACGACGGACATGCACATGTTCGGCGCGATGTGGGCGCCGAGCGACCGCGTCACGCTGATGGCCATGGCCAATTATCTTTCGCGTGAGATGGACCACGTGACCTTCCAGGGCATGATGGGGACCAACCGCTTGGGCGCGTTCACGACGACGAGCGAAGGCTTTGGCGATACGCGCGTTTCCGCGCTCATTCGTCTGACGCAGGGCGAACATTGGCGCGCCCACGCCACGCTGGGCGTGTCGCTCCCCACGGGCTCCATCGATGAAACCGACGACGTGCTCACGCCGATGAATATGCGGCCGACGCTGACGCTGCCTTACGCCATGCAGCTGGGTTCGGGCACGTTCGATCCCATTCTCGGGCTCACCATCGCCGGTCATCACGGCCAGATCGGGTGGGGCGGCCAGGCGACGGCGATCCTGCGCGTGCACGAAAACGACGCCGATTATCATCTCGGCGACGAGTTTCACGCCACTGCCTGGGCGTCCTACGCCGCGTCCGACGCGGCCAGCTTCTCCGCGCGCCTGGCGGCGCGAACCATCGGCGACATTGACGGGCGCGACGCCCGCATCGCTGCGCCCGTGCAGACCGCTGATCCGGCCAATTACGGCGGCGAGCGCGTTGATTTCGCCGTTGGCGCCAATCTCGCCGGCCAGTCCGGCGGATTGCGCGGCGTCAGACTGGCTGCGGAAGTCGCGTTTCCCATCTATCAAGATCTCAACGGTCCGCAGATGGCGTCCGACTGGATGGCGACCATCGGGCTGCAATACTCATTCGGAGGCTAGTTCATATGCGCGCATTCGGTCTGGTTTCAGCGCTGGCGGGCTTAGGCCTCATGGCGCTGGCCGCGTGCTCAGATGATGCAGCGGATGGCGACGCAGAGACTGCCTCGCCGCCGCAGATAACGGTGTCGGACGCACGCATGCGCACCCCTCCCGGCGGCCGCGACATCTCGGCGGCCTATTTCACCGTCCAGAACGCCGGCGGCGCCGATCGTCTGCTCGCCGTCAGCCTCAGTGTCGCAGAACGCACGGAACTGCACGCAACCGTGGTCGAGAACGACCGCGCGCGCATGGTCGAGCAGGAAGACGGCGTCGAGGTTCCGGCAAGCGGCGCGCTTTCGTTTGAGCCCGGCGGTCTGCACGTCATGGCCTTTGGCGTGCAGGACGGCTTGTCCGACGGTGATGCGGCCGAGATGACGCTGAGCTTTGAACGTGCAGGGGAAATCACCGTTGAAACCAGCGTTGTTGACGATCCCACGCGCGTTTCCAACGGAGAACATGCGAACCACTGAGGCTGAGGCGCTTTGAGCGCCGAGGCCGAATCGTCCGACTTGCGCAAAACGTGAGAAGGGCGCCAGTTTCGCGTCATGACGGACGCCGTGTTCAAATTCCTGGTCGTGGCGGACGGCTCTGCAGAGAGCCGTCTTGCGGCCTATTTCGCTGCGCGTCGTGCGGCGAAAACCAACGGCAAGGTCTCGCTCTTCTCGGTCGTTGAGCCTCTCGGCTTCGAGCATTGGCTCGGCGTCGGCGAGGAAATGCGGCGCGAAGCGCGCGAAGGCGCCGAACGCCTGATGGCGGACCTCGCCGAGGAAGTCTCCGCCGAGCTTGGCGAACCGCCGGAATTCGTCATCCGCGAAGGCGATCTGCGCGTCGAGCTGATGCATTTCATCGAGGAAGACACCTCGATCCGCATTCTCGTGCTTGGCGCAGCTCCAGGCGGCGCGCCGGGACCGCTCGTCTCCGCCATCGCGCGTGGCGGTCGCGGCTTGTTCGGCAAGCGCGCAATCCCTGTTACGGTTGTTCCCGGCGCCATGACGCGCGCGGATGTCCGCGCCGTCACCTGAGCGTCGCGTCGGACGCGCGTGCCAAGCGTCTTGATTGCAGCGCTCGCGACGTCCAAGTGAGCGAGACAAGGAGCGCCGCCAAAATGTTCATTCAGACCGAGCTAACGCCCAATCCCGCCAGCATCAAGTTCCTGCCGGGGCGAGACGTTTCGCCGGACGGCGCGCGCGCTTTCGACGACGCCGATCAGGCTCAGTCGAGCCCGCTGGCGCGCGATTTGTTCGACATCGCAGGCGTCAACGCGGTGTTTTTCGGTCCGGACTTCGTCACTGTCACCAAGACCGAGGCCATTGACTGGGACCACTTAAAACCAGCCGTCCTCGCCGCGATCATGGATCACTTTACGTCCGGCGCGCCGGTGATGGCGGACGGGGTCGGCGGGGCGGGCGCCGCCGCCTCGGGCGAAGCTGACATCGACTATGACGACGACGCTCAACGCGTCGTCGGCGCGATCAAGGAACTATTGGACACGCGCGTGCGTCCGGCCGTGGCGGAGGATGGCGGCGACATCGTGTTTCACCGCTTCGAACCCGATACCGGCCGCGTGTTTCTGACAATGCGCGGCGCCTGCGCGGGCTGTCCCAGCTCCACCATGACCCTAAAAATGGGCATTGAACGCCTGCTCACCCATTTCGTGCCCGAAGTGACCGCCGTCGAAGCGGAGCTTTGAGGGGCGGCGTCGCGCTTTGACGAATGCGGGCGGGCGCGGCATTAGCTCGCCATCATGGCTTTGCTTTTGATCGATACGGCCGGCGCGCGCTGCGCAGCGCTTGTGCGCGCCGATGGCGGCGCGGACGTGCTGCGCGCCGAGGAGATCGGTCGCGGTCATGACAAGCGCCTCGCCGCCGTCGTCAACGCCGCGCTCGCGGAAGCCGACATTCTTCCTGCACAGATTACGCGCATCGGCGTGGTCGTCGGACCGGGCAGCTTCACCGGCGTGCGCGTCGGCGCGGCGTTCGGGCGGGGCATGGCGGCGGCGCTCGGGATTGAGACTGTCGGCGTGCACGCGCTTGATGCGCTTGGCGCACAGATGGAGGCCCAACCACTCAGCGCGGCGCTGCACGACGCAAAGCGCAACGAGGTCGTCTGGCGCGCTTATGAGCATGGCCGTCCGATAACGGAGCTCGTGACCCAACCAGCCGACGCCGCGGCCGCAGCGCTCGCCGAGCTGATGCGCGCGCGCGCCGTCGACCAACTCGCAGTCGCAGGTTCGGGCGCAGCGCTGATCGAAGACATGGCGAACACGCAAGAGGGCGCGCCGGCCTGGCCGAGCATGGCTGCGCTCGCCGACCTTGCCGAAAAGCTCGACCCAGCGAGCGCGCCGGCGGCGCCGGCCTATCACCGTCCGCCGGACGCTGCGCCGATGAAGAAACCGCGCAAGCCGGGCGGCGCTGCGACGTGAAGACCGACGAAATCGTCATTGAACGGATTGGTGTAACGTCGGCGGAGCTTTGCGCGGAGCTTCACAGCTTCTCGATCGAGCCTGCTTGGGATGAAGACGCGTTTGCAACCTTGCTGCAATCGCCGGGCGTGGCGGGCTTCATCGCCATGCGCACCGGCGTCCCGGCTGGCGTCGCGCTGATTCGCATCGCTGCTGATGAATCAGAGCTTGTGACCATTGCGACTGCGCCTGAGCACCGGCGGGTGGGCGTTGCGCAAGCGTTGCTCGAGGCGAGCTGTAAATGCGCACGCGAAGCAGACGCAATTGCAATGTATCTCGAAGTCGCCGCAAGCAATGACGGCGCGCTTTCACTCTATACAGGGCAAGGATTTTCGGAGACGGGCAGGCGCAAGGGCTATTACCGGCGCGCAGCGGGCGCCGTTGACGCGGTTTTGCTGGCTAAACGCCTAGATAATGACGAGATTTAACTCTACCGGCTTTAGTGGACAGACGCTGCGAGCCGCGCCACCTTTCCGGCGAACCAAGCAGGAGAAGCGCTTTGCCTGATCGTCTTGAGCGTCTTTGTGAGCAGAAAGGCCTGCGTATGACGGAGCAGCGCCGCGTTGTCGCGCGCGTTCTGTCGGTGGCCGAAGATCATCCGGACGCCGAAGAGCTGCACCGTCGTGCAGCCGAAGTCGATCCGCGTATTTCGCTTGCAACGGTCTACCGGACCGTTCGGCTGTTTGAAGAGGCCGGCATTATTGAGCGACACGACTTTCGAGACGGGCGTTCGCGCTATGAAGAAACGCCGACGGACCATCACGACCACCTCATCGACGTGAAGACGGGCGAGGTCCTGGAATTCGTCAACGAGGAAATCGAGCGCCTGCAGGAGCGCGTCGCGCGCGAGCTTGGCTACCGGCTGGTCGACCACCGGCTCGAACTATACGGCGTGCCGTTGGGCGAACAGAAAAAAGAGGAGTAGGGCCTCGCCGCGGCCCTATCGGGTTTGGCGCTGTTGCTTCATCACGTTAGGGGAGGAAACAGTCCGCGCGAGGCCGGAGGCGTGTTCCTCAAGCTCGTCTTCGTGTTCGCGATCGGCGTCGTAGGGCTCGCCCTTTTCATGCATGTCGCCAGCGTCGATCTGCGCGCGCCGCCGGAATGGGCGACTCAGATCGTACTCGGAGCGTGTGCGTTTGTCTGCGCCGCCAGCGCTTGGTTCGTGGTCGGCGCAGTCGCTTCCTTTCTCCGACAACCCCAAAGTTTCGGACGCGACGAACTTGTCGTCGCCATACTCATCGCCGCCGTTGCGGCGGGCTGGTCTGGTCGGGGCGCAGCTCTCATCGCGGACGGCAGGCCCGCGGCCGACGCGCTCGGACTGACGGCGGCGCGCGGCATCTGGGCTGTGCGTGTGGACGGCGATGTCCTGCGCGTGGCTGGCGACATCACGCCGAGACTGGCCGACCGCATCATTACCGATCTGGACGAGAACCCCGACGTCAGAGTGCTCGCAATCGACAGCCCGGGAGGGCGGCTCGACGCCGCTATAGAGATCGCCGACGCCGTGCGCGCGCGCGGGCTCGACATTCACGTGCCGAGCGCGTGCGCGTCGGCTTGCCTGACCATTCTCGTCGCCGGCAATCGGCGCATCGCCGGACCGCAGGCTTCGATCGGCTGTCATCAGCCGTCGCACGCGCTTACAGGCGAATCGATCGGCCCGTTTGGCGCGTTCCCGGAATATGCCCCGCCGCGTGAGGCGGCCGATCAGCATCGCCGCGTGGTCGCCGCCTGCAACGCCACGCCGCCGGAATCGATGCTGTTCATTTCGCTCGCCGATCTCGCGCGCATCGGCGCCATCACGCATATCGGACGCAATGACGCTACGGCGGCGGTGGCGGGAACCTATTGCGCACGCCGGCCGTTTGATTGTGCACGCTCGGGACGCTGAGAAGGGTGCGCCGCGCCGCGCCCTTGTCAGTCTAAGTCATTGACCCCATAAGCTTCCGAGATGTTGAAGAGGTTGAGGGATCGACGCGGCGCGCGAAACGCGCCGGCAGGTTGCGATTACGCTGAATGACTGACGCGCCCATGCGCGAGGAAACGCGCAGCGCCGGCAAGCGGCGTCTCTTCATCAAGACCTATGGTTGCCAGATGAACGTCTATGACTCCGCGCGCATGGCGGATTTGTTGGCGCCGCTGGGCTATGAGAGCGTCGATGCGCCGGACGGCGCTGATCTGGTCATATTGAACACCTGCCATATCCGCGAGAAGGCGGCCGAGAAGGTTTATTCCGAGCTCGGCCGGCTGCGTCCCCTGAAAGAGGCCAAGGCCGAAGCCGGCGAGCGCATGATCGTCACGGTCGCGGGCTGCGTCGCGCAGGCGGAAGGCGAGGAGATCCGGCGCCGCGCGCCGGTCGTCGATCTCGTGACGGGGCCGCAATCCTATCACCGCCTCCCGGAGATGATCGCTAAAGCGCATCGCGCGGCCGGCGAAACGCTCGCGGCCGAGTTCGCAGTGGACGAAAAATTCGACCGTCTCGCGGGAGCGCGCGCAGTCGATGGGCCGGCGGCGTTCCTCACCGTTCAGGAAGGCTGCGACAAGTTTTGCACGTTCTGCGTCGTGCCCTATACGCGCGGCGCGGAGTGGTCGCGCCCGGTTGATCAAATTACGGCTGAAGCGCGCATTCTGGCGGCGCAGGGCGTGCGCGAAATCACCCTGCTTGGGCAGAACGTGAACGCTTATCTTGGCGCGCCGCCGGCGGGAGACGGCGGAGAAGGCGCGTGGGGACTGGCGCGGCTGGTGCGTCATCTCGCGAAGATCGACGGGCTCGAGCGCATTCGCTTCACCACCAGCCATCCGCGCGACATGGACGACGCGCTCATCGCCGCTTTCGCCGAAGAGCCGAAGCTGATGCCGTATTTGCACCTGCCGGTGCAGTCAGGCTCAGACAAGATCCTGACCGCCATGAACCGACGCCATACGGCGGCGCATTATCTCGACGTCATCGCTCAGGTGCGCGCCGCGCGGCCCGATATCGCCATCTCCGGGGACTTCATTGTCGGCTTTCCGGGCGAGACGGAAACCGACTTCGCTGACACGCTCGCCATCGTCGAGGCCGTCAATTACGCGCAGGCCTTTTCGTTCAAATACTCGGTCCGGCCAGGAACGCCCGCCGCTGAAATGACGCGCCAGGTCGACGAAGCTGAGAAGGGCGAGCGTCTGGCCCGTCTGCAGGAACTGCTCGGTCGTCAGCAGGACGAATTCAACGCCGCTCAGATCGGCAAGGCTCTGCCGGTGCTGTTTGAGAAGTCGGGAAAGCGCGAAGGTCAACTCGCCGGCCGCAGCCCTTATCTGCAGGCCGTTCACGTCGATGCGCCCGAGACGCTGATCGGCTCTATCGCCGATGTCCGCATTGAAGCCGCGACGCGCTACGCTTTGTCCGGCCCATTGGCCGTTTCCGCATCGGAGGCCGTGTGACCGCGAAAACCACCCAGTCGGGTCGTCGCGGCGCACGGGCTGAAACCATTCCGGTTGAAAATCCCGACCATCTGCGCGCCATCGCCGGTCCGCATGACCGACATCTCGTGCTGCTCGAAAGCCTGCTCGACGTGCATCTCGAGGCGCCGGGCGGCGGCGTGCGCGTCGTCGGCGATCCTGACGCGCGTGCGCGTGCGCGCGCCGTCATCGGCGCGTTGCGCGACCGCGTCGCGACCGGCGCCGAGATTGTCGAACAGGATGTGCGCGCGACAGCGCGAGCAGCGCTTGGCGCTGATCAGGACGCCATCAAGCGCGGGGTGGTGCGCGTCGGAGCCAAGACTTATCAGGCGCGCACGGCCAATCAGGCGCTTTATTTACAGGCGCTCGCGGATGCGAATGCGGCGCTGACCTTCGGCGTTGGGCCGGCCGGCACGGGCAAGACCTTTCTCGCTGTTCTTTATGGGGCCTCACTGCTCGCCGCCGGTGAGATCCAGCGTCTCATCGTTTGCCGTCCGGCGGTCGAAGCCGGCGAGAAACTCGGCTATCTGCCCGGCGACCTGATTGAGAAGGTCGACCCTTACATGCTGCCGATCTGGGACGCGCTCAGCGAATGCTTCGGCAAGCGCGACGTCGAGAAGAAGCGCGAAAGCGGCGAAATCGAAGTCGCGCCGCTGGCCTTTATGCGCGGGCGCACGCTGCGCGACGCTTTCGTAATTGTCGATGAGGCGCAAAACGCCACCGTCAGCCAGATGCAGATGGTGCTGACGCGTATCGGCGAGGGCACGCGCATGGCGGTCACGGGCGATCCGAGCCAGGTGGATCTGCCGAGCGGCCAACGCTCAGGCCTTTCTCATGCGCTCGAGATCTTGCGCGATCTGGAAGGCGTGCGCGCCATCGAGTTTTCGCGCGACGACGTGCAGCGCCATCCGCTGGTCGGACGTATCGTCGACGCCTATCGCCGCGACCGCGAGGCCGCCGAGCAAACGACGTCGAACCCGTCTGCGCCCAAGCGCGCGAAGCGGGGAAAGAGCTGACATGCCGCGCTTGTCCATCGTCGTCGAATATGAGGTCTGGCGCGAGCGTGCGCCCGGGGCGGAAACGGTTATTGAGACCGCGATTGCGGCGGCGGAGGCGGCGCTGGGCCGCAGCATCGGCGGAGAGCTGGTCGTGGCGCTGATCTCCGATCAGGCGCAGCGCGTCTTGAACAAGCGCCACCGTGGCAAGGATACTCCGACCAACGTACTCGCCTTTCCGGCGGATCAGCACCATCGTGGTGTTTTGGGAGATGTTGCGCTGGCGCTAGAAACCGTCATCAAAGAAGCCGAAATGGCGGACAAGCTTCTGGACGACCACGTCGCGCATCTTGCGATTCACGGCTTCTTGCACCTTCTGGGCTATGATCACGACGATGATGCTTCCGCCGAGGAAATGGAGACGCTGGAGCGGAGCGCGCTCGCAATGATGGGCGTCGCCGATCCCTACCGAGAGGAGTTCAATGCCTGAGCAATCCGAGCCGGACCGTCCTCCGTCATGGCTCGATCGGGTGCGGTTCGCGCTATCGCCCGCCTCGCGCCGCGCGACGGTCGTTCAAGCAAACGGCGCAGATGATACGCGGCGCGACGCCGCTTCACTCGCGCGCCTGCAAAATGTCACGCAATTTGAGAGCCTGCGCGTCGATGACGTGATGGTGCCGCGCGCCGATGTCGTCGCAGTGGAGGCGGGGGCGTCGCTGTCGGAAGTCGTCGATATATTTGCGACGCGCGCGCATTCACGCCTGCCCGTCTTTCGTGAATCGCTCGATGAGCCGATCGGCGTCGTGCACATCAAGGACGTGGTCAAGCATCTCGCGCCCGCACTGACGCAAGCCGACGATATCGGCGACAAGCGCGTGCTCGGCGAAATTGTGCGCCCGGTCTTGTTCGTGCCGCCGTCCATGTCGGCCGCCGACTTGCTCCTGCGCATGCAAGGCCGACGCATCCATATGGCGATCGTCGTCGATGAATATGGCGGCACGGACGGCCTCGTGACGCTCGAGGATCTGGTCGAGGAAATCATCGGCGACATTGAGGACGAGCACTCGAACGGCGCCGATTGGGCGATCCGCTCGCGCGGCGCGCATGTCTGGGAAGCCGACGCCCGAGCAGCCATCGAGGACCTCGAAGAACGCTGTGGCCGGCCGCTGGAGCTTCAGGACTCGACCGAGGAGGTCGATACGCTGGGCGGTCTCGTCTTCACGCTCGCCGGGCGGGTGCCCGAGCGCGGCGAAGTGATAAAGCATCCCGCCGGTCTCGAATTCGAAGTCGCCGACGCCGATGCGCGCCGCGTGCGCCGTTTGATTGTGCGGCTGACCGAGGAAGAAGCGCAGACGCCGCAACCGAACGGTCGCGACAACGACGCTGACGCAGCGTGAGCGCGCATTCTGAGACCAGCGCGGCGTCGCGCCCGGTGCTGGCGGCGTGGCGGGCCTGGTTTGGTCGGTTCGAGGGCTGGGCGGCGGGCGGCGTTGCAACGCTGCTCGGCGCGGCGAGTGCGGTCGCTCATGCACCGTTGCACATCTGGCCGTTGCAGCTCGCCGCCGTCACAGCCCTCGTGTGGCTGATCGACGCAGCTGCGGAAAAGGAAAACTCCCGTCTGAAATCAGCGTTCTGGCGCGCATGGTGTTTTGGGTTCGGCGCGTTTCTGGTCGGCCTGTTCTGGATCGTCAACGCCTTTCTCGCGCGCGGTCCGGCCTTTGCGCCATTTGGTCCGTTGGCCGATTTGGCTCTGGCCGGCGGTCTTGCGCTGTTCTGGGGCGCGGGCGGTCTCATATGCGCATTGTTTTGGCGCCGGGACTGGCGACGCGTGTTCTTGTTCTCCGCCGTATTCGGGTTGGTTGAATTCGCGCGCGGAACTTTGTTCGGCGGCCTGCCATGGAACCTGCCGGCCTATGTCTGGCCGGCCGGCGGCGCGGTGTCTCAGTCCGCTTCGGTTCTGGGTGCGTACGGATTAAGCGCCTTAACCTTGTTTGCATTCGCGGCGCCCGCAACTCTGGCGGGTCCTGACGAACGTCCCTGGGCGCGAGCGGCGGCGCCGATACTCGCCTTCACGTTGTTCGGAACACTGTTCACTTTGGGATGGAGCCGGCTCGCGAATGCTGAGAACGTCGTCGTGGCGGGCGTTGAGCTTCGCCTTGTGCAGGCTGATATTTCGCAGGCTGACAAATGGCTTCCCGAGAACCAGAACGACGTCATCGAGCGTTATCTGTCCCTGACCAGACAGGATGGTCTTGAGACGCGTTCTCATGTCATCTGGCCGGAATCGGCGTTACCGCTCCTGCTTCTTGAACAGCCGCGCGTTCTCGATTCCGTCGCGGCCACTGTCGGCTCGGATCGGGTCCTGATCACCGGCGTTGTGCGGCGAGACGCAACCAATCCTGTCAACCAGCGCTACTACAACTCACTTATCGCATTACCGATACGTGACGGCGCGCCCGATCT
>JAUIEH010000045.1 GCA_030428405.1 Alphaproteobacteria bacterium | reverse complement strand
TGAAAGACCGGTTCCTGCCGAAATTGCTGTCCGGCGAATGGACCGGGGCGATGGACCTGACGGAGCCGCAGGCGGGTTCGGACCTGTCCGCTGTGCGCACCAAGGCGACGCCGCGCGATGACGGGTCCTATGCAATCGAAGGCCAGAAAATCTTCATCACCTGGGGCGATCACGATTGTGCGCCCAATGTCGTGCACCTTGTTTTGGCGCGCATTGACGGCGCGCCGGAGGGCACGCGCGGGCTGTCACTCTTCGTCGTGCCGAAATTCGTGCCCGATGCGTCCGGCGCTCCCGGCGAAGCCAATAATGTCCGCTGCATCGGCCTGGAAAAGAAGCTCGGCATTCACGCCTCGCCGACCTGCACGATGGAGTTTTCGGGCGCCACAGGCTGGCTCGTCGGACAGGAACATTGCGGGCTCGCGCACATGTTCACGATGATGAACTCGGCGCGCATCAATGTCGGCGTTCAGGGCGTGGGCGTGGCCGAGCGCGCGTTCCAGCAGGCGGTCGCTTTCGCCAAAGAGCGTCGCCAGGGCAAAACGCCGGGCGACAACGAGCCGGCGCGCATCATCGAGCATCCCGACGTACGCCGCATGCTGCTCACCATGAAGTCCAAAATCGAGGCTGCGCGCGCCATCTGCTATGCCGCCGCCGTCGCTGCGGATTACGCCGAATATCTCGAAGACCCTGACGACAGGAAAGCGGCCGCCGCGCGCGAGGCTTTGCTGACGCCGATCGCGAAAGCCTGGTCGACCGACTTCGCTGTCGAGGCCGCCTCGCTCAATATTCAGGTTCACGGCGGGATGGGCTTTGTCGAGGAGACCGGCGCCGCGCAGCATTATCGAGACGCCCGCATCACGCCGATTTATGAGGGCACGAACGGCATTCAGGCGATCGATCTCATCCGCCGCAAGCTGACCTCTGATGGCGGGCGCGCCATGCGCGATCTGATCGAGGATATTCGCGAGACTGCGGAATCCCTCGCGCTGTCGTCGAATGAGCAATTGCCGGCGCTCGCGGAGCAACTCGCTGACGGCGCCGATGCGCTCGAGCGATGCGTCGACTGGCTGCTGGACGAGGACCGCGACCCGCAAGACGTCTTGGCGGCGGCCGAGCCGTTCATGCGCATGACCGGCGATGTGGTCGGCGGTCACTTTCTGGGACTTAGCGCCCTGGCGGCCCAGCGACGCTTGAAGGAGGGTCAGGACAATCCCGACTTCGCGCAGGCCAAGATCGATATCGCGCGCTTTTACGCCGAAAACATTCTCTCGGCGGCGCCGGGTCTGATCGAGCCTGTGACCGCGGGCGCCGGGGTCCTCTTCGATGTCGCGGAAGAATTTCTGAGCGCTTAAGCGACGCTTCGCATCTGTTGCTCAATTTGACGCGCGCAGCCGCTCGTGATCGGCTGCGCGCACTCTAATCTGAACGGTCGGTCTAGCGAGGAACCATGGACGACGCGGTCCAGAGCGCGCCGGCGAAGCTCACTTTTCCGCACGAGCCGATCGATTTCGGCACGCCCCATAAAGTGGCGGAAGGCGTCTATTGGTTTCGCTCGCCGCTGCCCTTCGGTCTCGACCACATCAATCTCTATCTGGTTGACGATGGCGAAGGCTGGACGCTCATCGACACGGGGCTCGGCGATGACGCCACGGCGACGATGTGGGCCGAGCACGGCGACGCCATTCTTCAGGGCCGCCCGATCAGCCGCATCATCTGCACCCACATGCATCCCGACCATATCGGCATGGCGGGCGAGATAAGCCGGCGCTTTGATGCGCGGCTTTGGATGTCGCGCGGAGAATATCTCACCTCGCGCGTGCTCGTGTCCGACAAAGCGCCGGCGCCGGATGAGGCCATTGCGTTTTACCGCGCCGCCGGCTGGACCGAGGAACAGCTCGACCGCTACCGCAAGCGCTTCGGCATGTACGGCAAAGCCGTGCGACGGCTGCCCGACAGCTATCGGCGCATTCAGGACCGGCAAAATATCGAAATCGGCGGCCGCAACTGGCGCGTCATCATGGGCGCGGGCCACAGCCCCGAACATGTCTGCTTGTGGCAGCCTGAGGCCAAGCTGTTCATTTCCGGCGACCAGGTGCTGCCGCGCATTACGCCCAATGTCTCCGTCTGGCCGACCGAGCCTGCGGGCGATCCGCTCGGCGACTGGCTCGATGCGTGCTGGCGCATCATGGCCGCGATTCCTGACGACGTGCTGGTCCTGCCGAGCCACAACGAGCCGTTCTACGGCCTGCATGTGCGGCTCGATGCGATTATTGAAGGCCATGAAAAACGCCTGGAACGCGTGGCCAGCCGGCTCACCGAGCCCAAGCGCGTGATCGACTTGTTCGGCGCTATGTTCGCCAAAGAGATCGGCGCGAGCGATTTCGTCATGGCGACCGGGGAGACGCTGGCGCATTTGTCCTATCTCGTGCATCGCGGTCAGGCGCGCTATGAGACCGACGAGGCTTCTGTTGCCTGGTTCACGCGCTGCGAAGACGCCGAGTTCGACGCTGACGACTGAGCCGCAATACACACCGCCATGAGCATTATCGTCACGATGGCCGATGAGGTTCCCGGCCGCGCCGTTGCGGAAATCGTCGGCCTGGCGACCGGAAGCATTGTGCGCGCGCGATTTATTGGTCGGGACTTCATCGCGTCTCTGCGCAATCTGGTCGGCGGAGAGGTGGACGAATACACCCAGCTGCTGTCGGAAGCGCGCGATCAGGCTCTGCAGCGTATGATCGCGCATGCGGAAGAATTGGGCGCTGACGGTGTGATTTGTTTTCGCTTCGCGACTTCAACGGTTATGGAAGGTTCTGCGGAGATACTGGCCTACGGAACGGCGGTGAGGCTCACATGAGCGAGAATGTGGACGCGAATGAAAGCCTTGGCGGCCGCGTGCGGCGCGAAGGTCTTGAATTCGCTCGCTTCATCCTTGGCGCGGCATTGGTTTATCTCGTCATCACGACGGTGATTTTCCGCACGTTTTACATTCCGTCGAGTTCGATGGTGCCGACGCTGGAGGTGCGCGACCGCGTCATCGTTTTGAATTTTGCTTATGGCTGGAGCCGCCATTCGCTGCCGTTCGGCGTCGGCGATCTTCTGCCCGAAGGCGATGGCCGCATTTTCGGGCGCATGCCCGGGCGCGGCGACGTCGTGGTGTTCCGGCACCCCAATGGCGGCGAGCATCTGATCAAACGCGTCATCGGCCTGCCCGGCGACCACATTCGCGTGCGCGACGGTCAGCTCGCCATCTGCGAAGCGGGCTCGGACTGCGATGCGAGCGACGCATTCACACCGGTGCAGCGCGAACTCATCGATATCGTGCGCTATCGCGATTACGAGGGCGTGGTGCGCTCAGTCTATCGCTACGAGGAAACGCTGCCCAATGGGCGTTCGCACGCGATGTATGAGCGCTCCGACGACTCGCGTTTTGACAATACCTGCACCTTCCAGGTGCCCGACGGCGCCATCTTCGTGATGGGCGATAATCGCGACGCCTCCAATGACAGCCGTTCCGACGACGCCAATTGTCTGGAGGAAGATTTTCGTTCTCCGGCCTCGCGTCCGGGCACGCTTGGCTTCGTGCCGGTCGAAAATCTTGTCGGCCGCGCGGTCACGGTGTTGTTCACCTTTAAGAGCTGCCGTCGCGAAACGGGGCTGCGCTGCCCGACCGGCCGCGTCTGGCGCCCGCTCTAAAAACTTGCCTTCCGACGGCTGGCGCTGCGTGCGTTAGGCGCTAGCATCCGCCCAACCAGAAGCGGGAGGAGGCGCGGTCGTGAGCGGACTAAGCGGCAAGACAATTCTCATCACCGGCGCAAGCCGCGGCATTGGCCTCGAAATCGGCAAAAGATGCGCGCGCGACGGCGCCAATATCGCCGTGCTCGCCAAGACGGCCGAGCCCCATCCCAAGCTTCCGGGCACGATCTATACGGCGGCCGAAGAAATCGAGGCGGCAGGCGGCGCTGCGCTGCCGGTGGTCTGCGACATTCGCGACGAGACCAATGTCGAAGAAGCCGTCGCCAAGACGGTCGAGCGTTTCGGCGGCGTCGACATCGTCATCAACAACGCTTCCGCCATTTTTCCGATGCCGACCCTGTCGACGCCGGTGAAGCGCTGGGACCTGATGCACCAGGTCAACGCGCGCGGCACTTATCTCGTCACACAGAAATGCCTGCCGCATCTTCTGAAGGCGGACAATCCGCACATCCTGACCTTGTCGCCGCCATTGGACATGAAGGCGAAATGGTTCGCGCCGCATGTCGCCTATACCAGCGCGAAATTCGGCATGAGCCTGTGTGTGCTCGGCTGGGCCGAAGAGTTCCGCGAGCAGGGCGTTGCCGCAAACGCGCTCTGGCCGCGCACGGCGATTGCGACGGCGGCGGTTGAAAACGTGCTCGCCGGGGAAGAGGGCATGAAGATGTGCCGCACGCCGGAAATCCTCGCCGACGCCGCCTATCTGATGCTCAACAAGCCGGCGCGCGAATTCACCGGCAACTTCATCATCGACGACACTTTCCTGTTCCAGAACGGCGTCACGGATTTCTCGAAATATCGCGTCGATCCGAGCAAGGAGCTGTTGCCCGATTTCTTCGTGCCCGATGATGTCGAAGCGCCGCCGGGCGTGGAGGTGATGGACATTTCATTCGCCGACGCGCCGGGACACTAGACGCGGGTCGCACGTGGCTACGTATCTTTATTCCCATAAGGATTGCCTTGAGCATCGCCCGCCATCCGGTCATCCCGAGCGGGTCGAGCGCCTCGAGGTCATTCTCGAAGCGCTCGACGGAGAGGGTTTTGAGGCGCTTGAGCGCCGCGAGGCGCCAATGGCTGCACGCGCGCAAATCCAACGCGTGCACCCGGCCGCCTATGTTGATTTTATCGAAGCTTCAGCGCCAAGCGGCTTCGAAACATTGACCCGCCTCGACCCTGATACGGCGATGTCGGCGGGCACGCTGAACGCAGCCTTGCGTGCGGCCGGCGCAGGCGTTGCGGCGGTGGACGCCGTCGTGAGCGGAGAGGCCGCGAACGCCTTTTGCGCGGTCAGACCGCCCGGCCATCACGCCGAGCCGGGCCGGGCAATGGGTTTTTGCTTTTTTAACAATGCCGGAATTGCAGCGATGCACGCGCGCGCGGCGCACAGGCTTGCTCGGCCGGCGATCGTTGATTTCGACGTGCACCACGGCAATGGCTCGCAGGCGCTCGCTTATGCCGAGCCGGACCTGTTTTACGGCTCGACGCATCAGGCCGACGCCTATCCGCTGACCGGTGACGTTGATGAGCGCGGTCCGGCCGGCAATGTCTTCAACGCGCTCGTTCAGAGCGGCGCTGACGGTGCGGCCTGGCGGCCGCATTTCGACGCTCTGATCGATGCGCTGGCAAGCTTTTCACCGGACATCATCATCATCTCGGCCGGGTTCGACGCCCATGCCGCCGACCCGCTCGCGGGGCTGAACTTGGTGGACGAGGATTTCGCCTGGGCGACGGAGCGGCTGCTCGATGTCGCCAATACGCGTTGTTCGGGCCGGGTTGTCTCGGTTTTGGAGGGCGGATACGACTTGCGCGCACTGGCTCGGTCGACGGCGGCGCATGTCCGCGCGTTGATGGCGAATTAGGGATCAGTCGCGGCGAACGGCCGGCGGCGCTGTATTGGCGGGTGATGAGATGACGGCTTCGCGCGGCGCGCCATCGCCTAGCGCCACAGACAAGCGCGATGTAATCATCCTCGCGCGCCATGGCCGGCCCGATCTCGACCATCGCGCGCCGATGGGCTGGCGCGGCTATCGCGAGTGGTGGTCGGCCTATCAGGAAAGCGGCCTGGCGCCGGATCAATCGCCGCCGCAAGAGCTTATCGATGAAGCCGCGAACGCGGATGTCATCTACTCCAGCACGCTCAATCGCAGCATCGAGACCGCCAAACGCGTCGCCGGCGAAAAGCCGGTCGAGCCGCATGAGGTGTTCGTCGAGGCGCCGTTGCCGCCTCCGAGTTTCAGCGGCGTCCGGCTGAAGCCGCGACAATGGGGCGTAGTCGCGCGGACCTCGTGGTGGATGGGCTTTGCACGCGGCGAGGAGACGCGGGTGCAGGCCGAGCTGCGCGCCGACGCCGCCGTCGCGCATGTGGAAAAGGCCGCGCAAGGCGGGAGAACCGTGCTTGTTTGCGGTCATGGCTGGTTCAATCGGATGATGCGCCCGGTGCTTCTGGCGCGCGGCTGGACCTGCGTGCGCGACGGTCGCGACGGCTACTGGTCGTTTCGGCGTTACGAGCGGCCGAGCGTTTGAACGCCGCCCGTGAGCGGCGCGTTTCGTCAGACAGTGACGAGTGTGAGGAGGCGAGATCATGGGCGATGACGCCGGCGCTGCTGGACGCCCCGTATCCAAGCTGAGTTTCGAAGAGGCGCTTGGCGAACTCGAGCAGATCGTGCGTCAGCTGGAAAGCGGCGACGTGCCGCTCGAGCGTTCGATCGACATTTATGAGCGCGGCGCGCAGCTCAAATCGCACTGCGAGAAAAAGCTCCAGGCCGCGCAGCTCAAGGTCGAGAAGATCGTGCTGACCTCTGACGGCGGCGCTTCGAGCGAGCCTGCGGACGTTTCGTGAGCGGGCGGCCATGAGCGCGCCGGCTGCCGAAACGATTTCGTTCGACGATTTTCAGAAAGTCAATATCCGGCTCGGAACGGTCGTGCGCGCGGAAGAGTTTCCCGAAGCGCGCAAGCCAGCTTTCAAGCTCTGGATCGATTTTGGCGAAGAGATCGGCGTTAAAAAATCGTCCGCGCAGATCACGCAGCGTTACGTGCGCGCCGAGCTGATCGGCCGGCGCGTCGCGGCGGTGGTCAATTTCGAGCCAAGACAGATCGGGCCGTTCATGTCGGAAGTGCTGACTTTGGGATTTCCTGACGCAAATGGCGATGTGGTCTTGATCAGCGTCGATCGTTCAGCGCCTGATGGCGGACGTATGTTCTGATGCATGCGCCGAACCCGCTTGCTTCCAGCCGCCTCACCACGCGAGCATTCCGTTGACCAACGACCACGCGCTTGCCAGCGAACTTGAAACCGCGCTCGAAGAAACCGCGGACCGGGTGACGGTCGCGCTCGACGCATTGATCCCAAGACCAGACGGCCCCGAAAGCCGCCTAATGTCGGCCATGCGCTATGCAGCCCTTGGCGGTGGCAAGCGGATGCGGCCGTTCCTGGTCGTGCAGGCGGGCCGGCTTTTGGACGTCGATGAGCGCGCGCTGTTGCGCGTCGCCGCCGCGCTTGAATGCGTGCACACATACTCGCTCGTGCATGACGATCTGCCGTGCATGGATGATGACGATCTGCGCCGCGGTCGGCCGACCGTGCACCGCGCGTATGACGAAGCCATGGCCGTGCTGGCGGGCGACGGGCTCTTGGCGCTCGCCTTCGAGATCGTCTGCCATGCCGACACTCATCCCGATCCGCGTGCGCGCAGCGAAGTCGCGCGCCGGCTCGCGGTTGCTGCGGGCGCGCGCGGCATGGTTGGCGGGCAGGCCATCGACTTGGAATCCGAGCGCTTGAACGTGGAGGTCTCGGTACTCACGCGCATGCACCGTTTGAAAACCGGGGCGTTGATCACATTTGCTTGCGAGGCGGGCGCGGTGATGGCGCGGGCTGGCGACGATGTTTTCAGCGCGCTCAATGGTTTTGCGCACGATCTGGGTCTAGCATACCAAATTGTGGACGACATTTTGGACGCCGAGGGCGACGAGGATGCGCTCGGCAAGTCAGTGGGAAAGGATGCGGAGCGCGGAAAATCGACCTTCGTGACGGCGCTCGGCGTGGATGGCGCGCGCGAGCAGGCGCGGCTTCTCGCCGCGCAGGCCAAGTCACATCTCGATTTGTTCGGTGAACGCGCCACCCTTCTGACACAGGTCGCAGATTACGTTTTGGCGAGGCGGTCCTAGACCCCCGCTTCAGGAGCTGAGAGTGCCTAAGGAAACGCCGACGCTGGACCGGGTCAACGACCCCTCTGACATGCGCGACATGTCGCTGGATGAACTTAAGGCGCTGGCGGACGAGGTGCGATCGGAGACGGTCGACGCGGTCTCGGTCACTGGCGGCCATCTCGGCGCCGGCCTCGGCGTGGTCGAACTCACTGTCGCCATCCACCACGTATTCGACACGCCCGACGACGTCTTGATCTGGGATGTCGGACATCAGTGCTATCCGCACAAGATTCTGACCGGGCGGCGTGACCGCATCCGCACTCTTCGCCAGGGCGGCGGCCTTTCCGGTTTCACGAAGCGTGACGAAAGCCCGTATGACCCGTTCGGCGCGGCGCATGCGGCGACATCGATTTCGGCCGGGCTCGGATTCGCCGTGTCGCGCGACCTGCAGGAGCGTGACAATAGCGTGATCTGCGTCATCGGCGACGGCGCGATGTCGGCCGGCATGGCGTATGAGGCGATGAACAATGCCGGCGCGCTCGACAAGCGATTGATCGTTATTCTGAACGATAACGACATGTCGATTGCGCCGCCGGTCGGCGCCATGAGCCATTACCTCGCACGGCGCGTCTCCGGGCGCAGCTACACCGCCTTGCGCAAAATGGGAAAAGCCGTCGCAAAAACGCTCGGCAAACCGGTCTATGAAACGGCGAAGAAGGCCGAGGAGTTCGCCCGCGGCATGGCCACGGGCGGCACGCTGTTTGAGGAACTCGGCTTTTACTATGTCGGCCCGATTGACGGTCACAATCTCGACGCGCTCGTCCCGGTACTGAAAAATGTGCGCGATATCGAAGACGGCCCGGTTCTGATCCACGTGGTCACGCAGAAGGGCAAAGGCTACGCGCCGGCGGAAAACTCCAACGACAAATATCACGGCGTTTCCAAATTCGACGTGATTACGGGCGCGCAGCAAAAGAGCCGGTCCAATGCGCCGCAATACACCAAGGTTTTCGCGCAGCAGCTCGTCAAGGAAGCCGAGCACGACCCAAAAATCGTTGCGATTACTGCGGCGATGCCGGCCGGCACCGGGCTAAATCTTTTCGAGGACCGATTTCCGGACCGCTGCTTCGATGTCGGCATCGCCGAACAGCATGCGGTCACATTCGCAGCCGGTCTCGCCGCTGACGGTCTTCGGCCTTTCGCTGCGATCTACTCGACCTTCCTTCAGCGTGCGTATGATTCCGTCGTCCACGACGTTGCGATCCAGCGCTTGCCTGTCCGGTTCGCGATTGACCGGGCCGGGCTCGTCGGCGCAGACGGCGCCACGCATGCCGGTTCGTTCGACATCGGCTATCTCGGACAGCTTCCCGGCATGGTGGTCATGGCGGCCGGCGATGAGGCCGAGCTTGCGCGCATGGTGCATACAGCAGCGCTGATCGATGATGGTCCGAGCGCATTCCGCTATCCGCGCGGCGAGGGCGTCGGCGTCGAGATGCCGGACCTGCCCGAGCCGTTGGAAATCGGACGCGGACGCGTCTTGCGTGAAGGCTCGACGGCGGCGCTTGTGTCTTTGGGCGGACGGCTGGCCGAGACGCTGCGCGCCGCCGACATGCTTGCGGCTCAAGGCATCTCAACCAGCGTGATCGATGCGCGCTTCGCCAAGCCGCTGGACGAGGATCTGTTGGTCCGAGTCGCGCGCGAGCACGAAGTCGTCATCACGATCGAAGAGGGCGCGCGCGGCGGCTTCGGGGCGTTCGTGCTGCAGCTCTACGCCGAGCTCGGCGTGCTCGACCGCGGCTTGAAGATCCGCACCATGACGCTGCCGGATGAGTTCCAAAACCATGACTCGCCAAGCCTCATGTATGACGAGGCCGGACTGAACGCCAAACATATCGCGTCAACGGCGATCGATGCGCTTGGACGCGGCGATGTCGACCTGCTCGCGCAGACCGCGCTGACGAGCTAGCCCGCGTCAGTCCGCGGCGCAGGCCTCATAGAAGGCCGACAATGCGGTACGCCCGCCGTCATCATTGAGCTGTCCTTCCAGGCCCGCCGCGCGAATGCGCAATGGCGCGTTCGAAACCACGACGCTGCGCAGCGCCGCGCTGGTGGGCGACGAAGCCACGATATTCGCCGGGTCATCCGTCCCAAGAGCGCTCTTATGGGCCTGAAGGTCTATGAAGGCGTCGCCGGCCGCGAGACGCAGCTCGAGAGCATCACCATCTTCGCCTCCGGGTGCGAAAGCGTGGATGATGATTTCAATGCTGGCTGAGCCGGTTTCGCAGAAAAACTCTGCCGCCGGCGCGCCGCTGTCGGCCTCCACGAACAGCGCGGCGGCGAAGCCGTCCGCCGTTTCGACCGTCCACGCGCCGGAGGCATATTGCGCCTGCGCCGCTGTGCTGAGACTTGCGAGGCAGACGCCTGCGAGGATGAGTTGTCGCAATGTGATCTCCAGCATCGCCATCGCGCGGAGATGCGCGGATTACTGATAAAGTTCGTCGAGTGACGGAAATGCTGCACACGCGACGCGCGCGCCGGCGCCGCCGATTGGCTGCGAGATTTGATCGTCGCGGCCTTCATGAATGATCAGCGCCGTGCCGTCGCCGTCGAGCAGCGCTGGCGCATGCGCCGCGACCGCCAGCCGATCCGTGATGAACTCACCGCCCGCCGCGCCGTCAGCGCCCGCCCAGATATTGGGCAGATCGCCGGCTTCCGGGCCTGCTTCGTTGAGAAGGCCGTGGCCGCCTTCAATCAGTCCGACATGGCCGCCGGAATTCGTGAACGCCCCGACATCGGAGCAATCGCCGACCTGATGGAGGTGGAGACCGTGCCAGCCCGGCTCGAGCCCGCCAGGTGAAATCGCGATCTCCAGCATGACGCCGAGCTCTGGCGTTCCGCGCGCTGTTGCTGCGCCGATGCGGGCGCCGTCGGCGCCTATAATGGCGACGCGGACGCCGCCGTCCTCGAGCTGTTCGACCGCAGGCGCTTCATCTTGCGAGCGGACTGCGTCCAGCGGATAAGCCGCACAGGCAGCTCCAAAACTGATCGCGCCAAGCATGAGAA
>JAUIEH010000540.1 GCA_030428405.1 Alphaproteobacteria bacterium | reverse complement strand
TGCGCACCATGGTGCCGCCGCATGTCTCGGTCGGCACGCGCATCGTCGTTTCCACCGATGACGGCTCTTACGTCGAGCGCGCCAAGGACTAGGCGCAACAGCGCCGCCGCGGCGGCCGGGAGGCGCAGAACGATGTCGTGCATCAGCTTCAAGGCAGCGCGCGTTTCCATCCTCGCGGCGTTTGTGGCGGCTGCCTGCGCTGCACCGTCCTCCATTTCGCCGCGCGACGAATTTGCCGGCTGCGACGGCGCATCGCCTCGGCATGACGTGTTGAACGCGTTCTGGACCGACTTGGATCGGCGTTACGCTGTATTCGATATTCGGCTGACGGAGGAAGGCTGGGCCGATGTCGGCGCACGCGGATGTGCGCAAATCGAAGCCGGCATGTCTGATGCTGCATTGTACGATGTGCTGCTGGGCATGGCCCAGGCATTGGACGACGGCCACATCAACCTCATCGCGCCATCGCTCGATCGAGACGAAGCCGCCGAAGTCACGCTTTATCCGCATTATGAGCAAGTCTACGGCCTGCGCGCGCTCGTCGCTGAGCGCTATCTCGACTCTGCGCCGCGCAATGCTGCGAATGACAAGATAGCTTGGGGCCGGATCGGCGATGTCGGCTATGTGTCCATCACCTCGATGGATGGGCTCGGTGAGGGCGGCGAAGAAGGCGAGGCGGCGGCCGCCGCGACGGCGATGCGCGCAGCGATGGCGGACCTGGAAGGCGCCGCCGGCGTCATCGTAGACATCCGCGCCAATGAAGGCGGCTACGACGCGGTCTCGCTCGAGATTGCTGCATGGTTTGCAGGACCGCGCGCTGTGGCGTGGCGCGAGCGCCGGCGCAATGGCCCGGACCACATGGACTTCGCCGCACCGACGGACACTTTCGTCGACGCTACGCGCGAGGGCGGATTTATCGGCCCGGTGATCGTCTTGACCAGCGGCGGCACTTACAGCGCGGCCGAGACATTTCTCCTGGCGATGGACGTGCGCGACGACGTCACAGTCATGGGAGAGGCGACGTCTGGCCATTTCTCCGACTGGGTGATGGGCGATCTGCCGAATGGCTGGCGCTACAGCTTTTCGGGCGAACGCTATCTGACGCCAGACGGTGAGATTCATGAGGGGCCAGGCTTTCCGCCCGACATCGCCATGGCGCTCGACACCGAGGCTTTGGCGCAAGGCCGCGATGTGATGCTCGAGGCTGCGCTGGGACGCCTGCGATAAACGGCGGCGAGGCCTCCGCGAATGCAGCCCCGCGCCGATTCGGCGCGTGCCGTCGCGCATGATATTCCAGCCTCAGCGAGCATCACCCGAACGGGCGTTGAGGATGACTATGAGATCGAGATTGTTGACCGCGCTTGGCGCGGCGCTTTGCGCAACCGCTTTTCAGGGCGCTTATGCGCAGGACGACGAGGCCGAGGCGGAATGGGACGTCGCAGCGCCCCCGCTGGAGACGCGCGAAGTCGCCATCGACGTCACCGAAGGCACATGGATGAGCCTGGACGTCAGCCCGGACGGCGAGACCATCGTCTTCGACCTGCTCGGCGACATCTACACCATGCCCGTCACGGGCGGGGAGGCGACAAACATCTCCTCGGGCTTGCCCTGGGAGATCCAGCCGCAGTTCTCGCCCGACGGCTCGATGATCGCTTTCACTTCCGATCGCGGCGGCGGCGACAATATCTGGGTCATGAACGCAGACGGCTCCGAGCGCCGTCAGGTCACGCATGAGACTTTCCGCCTCCTGAACAATCCGAGCTGGAGTCCGGACGGCCGCTTCATCGCGGCGCGCCGCCACTACACCACCGAGCGCTCGCTCGGCACGGGCGAGATTTGGCTTTACGCGCTGGCGGGCGGCGACGGCGTGGCGCTGGTCGAGCGCCCGGACCCGGCTCACCAGAAGGAACTGGGCGAGCCCGCATTCTCGCCTGACGGCCGCTATGTCTATTACTCGCTGAACACGACGCCCGGCGGCACGTTCAT
>JAUIEH010000539.1 GCA_030428405.1 Alphaproteobacteria bacterium | reverse complement strand
GATGGCGCGCACCAATTTGGGCCGCATCACTTTTCTCATCCTCGCCGCCGCCGTCGCCGCCATGTGGTTCAACCTCACTGACCGCGGCCGCAGCGCTGAATCCCGCATGGAAGCCATCAATGCGCTGAGCGACGCTGATTTCACGCAACGCGCAATCGTCAGTGTCCGTCACAGCCCTGGTAACGCGGTTGCGCCTAGAGAAGGCGCCATGATCGAGTCCAGCTGCGTGATCGAGCTGGCGCCGTTCGGGGACGACTATTTCACCCGCTTCACGTCCGAGTGCGCAGGTCTGAGCCAGGACAGCCAACTTGAGCGTGCTCGGACCTTCCGCCGCAATGACGAGCAAGGCGATTACTGGCCAGGATATAACTATCTCTTGCGCCGCTCCGTGGACGGCGCGCCAGCAATGCGTTGGCAGCGCCTGATCTTCGGGCCGAACACATGGGATTATCCGCCCGGCGCCGTGCTCGACAGCGAGAATTTGACGCCTGTTGTTTTCACTACCGTGGAAGACGACCGCTTCGCCGCCGAACGGGGCCGCGTCGCTGAAACCGCGCCGGCCTATTCGGAAGCGTGGGAGATCCGATTCGTTAGCGCCGGGGAAGTGACGACCGACAGCGACCAATGAAGCCGCTGCGCCGCGCGCCTTACTCTCCGCATGCAAACGGTATTTCGGCGCTCATTTCCGAGCTTTCGGCGACGTCGCCGACGAGTCGCGCGCTCACCGTCAACGGCTCGCAGCCCGTGTCGAACAGCAAGACCGGCGCGATGAAGGTCTCGGCCTCATCATAGATCGAGACTTCGCTGGTCTGCGCTGCGATCAGCCGGTCATTGGAATCGCGCACAATGATCTCAACGGCGGCTTCATCGAACGCCACGTCGCGGCCGCTCACTTCCACGGTGACCAGCGTGTGATTGGAGGCGTGTTCGGCTGCGCCTTCGCCGATGATCGCATTCCAGAGTTCGAACGGCTCGCCGGAGAGAATGTCGCGCGAAAAGGTCCCGGTCTCTTCATAGAAGAGTTGCGCGCGAATGGCCGAGACGGACGGCGCTTGCGTGTCCTGCGAATGCGCGACCGGCGCGAGGACCGTCAGCGACGCGATGAGCGAGCCAGCGAACATATGACGCATGAGGCCAGTCCCTTTCCGAACACGACGTTGCGCGCGGGATGATGCGCTGCGCGCCGCCCCTACCAGCGCGGCTGACGCTCGGCGATGACGGCGACATGGGCGATGTTCACGCCGAGCCAGAACAGGAAAAAACCGGCCTGCGAATAGAGGAACAAGCGGCGGGCGCGGGAGAAATGAGAATCCAGACGTTCGAGGAAATTGTCGTGAATCAGAAACGCTTTCATGCCCTCGAGCTGGTAAGCGGGCATGCCGGTCTCGATCGAATCGCGCGCTGAATCGAGCCAGGCGAAATGGCGCATGGCGCGCGAGAAGCGGCGCCGACGGCCATCGGCTTCAACGTTTTTATCGCCCTCTTCCTCAATCTCGGCGGCGAGGCGCGCGAAATCGTGGTCGTCCTCAAGATCGGCGAAGCTTTCCGACATGCGCCGCTTGATCGACTGGACATAGTCCTTGAACTCGCGCCGCTTGCCGGCGATCAGCGTCTTTAATTGACCGTATCCGGAAAAATCGAGCGCGTTCATGATGTCGAGCGTGGGATGAGGCTCGGGCGCTTCGGCGCGCAAGGCGGCGCGCACGGCCTCGAAATCCTCCCGGCTCGCGCCCGGATTGCGGCAGAACTCCCGCACGATGCCGGTGCAGCGCGCCAGAAAGATTGCGCGGTCATTGCCGGCGGCGGACAAAATCTGGTCGCGCCATTCCTCATAGCGCATCCGCGCCATCAGGTTCTTGCCGACGAAATCGAGCGTGCGCGTCTGTGCTTTGTGCGAGGTCGCATCATCGGTCGCGCGGAAGAGATAAAGCCCGAAAGCGGCAAACGAGACGACGATCAGCACCCATTGCGGGAACGCCGAAAAGGA